>CALUKK010000138.1 GCA_944321205.1 uncultured Alistipes sp. | reverse complement strand
ATCATCTCGACGGGCGCCACGGCCAAATACCTCGGCCTGCCCTCCGAGACGAAGTTCCGCGGACAAGGCGTCAGCGCCTGCGCCACGTGCGACGGATTCTTCTACCGCAAGAAGGATGTGGCCGTGGTCGGCGGCGGCGATACGGCCTGCGAGGAGGCCACCTATCTGGCCTCGTTGTGCCGCAAGGTCTACATGATCGTCCGCAAGCCCTTCCTGAGGGCCTCGAAGGCCATGCAGGAGCGCGTCTTCCACACGCCGAACATCGAAGTGCTCTTCGAACACAATACCGTCGAGGTTCTGGGGGACGATTCCGGAGTGACGGGCGCCCTGCTGCGCAAGACCGACGGTACGGAACGCACCATCGACATCGCGGGATTCTTCCTGGCCATCGGACACCACCCCAACACGGAGATCTTCGCCGGACAGCTCGCTCTCGATGACGAAGGCTATGTCAAGGTCGAGGGCAACACCTCGAAGACCTCGGTCGAGGGTGTCTTCGCCGCCGGCGACGTCAAGGATCCCCACTATCGTCAGGCCATCACCGCCGCCGGTTCGGGCTGCATCGCCGCGCTGGACTGCGAACGTTTCCTGCTGCGGTGAGCTTCGCGGTGACCATCCTGGGCTGTTCGTCGGCCAAGCCGACCCCCAACCGCCACCCCTCGGGACAGGCGGTGAACATCCACGAGCAATACTACCTGGTGGATGCCGGGGAAGGTACGCAGCAACAGTTGATCCGCTACGGCATCAACCCGCTGAAGATCCGGGCGGTCTTCATCTCCCACCTGCATGGCGACCATGTTTTCGGGCTTTTCCCGTTGATCTCGACACTCGGGCTGTACGGACGGCGCACGCCGCTGGAGGTCTATGCTCCGGCGCCCTTCGGGGAGATGCTGACCGCACATCTGCACTTTTTCGATACGGACCTGCCCTATGAGGTGGTCTGGCATGAGGTCGACACCACGAAGCACGCCCTGCTGATGGAGAACCGCACCCTGGAGGTGTGGAGCATCCCGCTGCGCCACCGGGTGCCGTGTGCCGGATTTCTCTTCCGCGAAAAGGAGCCGCCGCTGAATGTCGACAAGTTCAAAATCGTGAAATACGGGCTCTCGATCGCCCGGATCACCGCCGCCAAACGCGGTGAGGATGTGACGCTCGAAACGGGAGAGGTCATTCCCAACCAGGAGTTGACCTATCGCCCCTACCGGTCCCGGTCGTACGCCTACCTCTCGGATACGAACTTCTCGGCCCGGGCCGCGGAGCTGTGCCGCGGAGTCGATCTGATGTATCACGAAGCGACCGACGCCGCTGCCGATCAGCGTTCGGCCCGCGACCGCGGACACTCGACGACGCTCGATGCGGCGAAGGCGGCGCTGAAGGCCGGGGCCCGGCGCCTGGTCATCGGCCACTACTCGTCGCGCTACAAGGACGAAGGAATGCTGGTCGACGAGGCCCGGACGCTCTTTCCCGAGACCTGGCCCGCCACCGAAGGAGCCACCTTTACCATCGAAAAGGAGCCATGACAAAAGCCGAAATCCAACTTGTCCGCTCGCTGGCCGACAAACGCGGCCGTACGGAACACGGACTCTTCCTGGCCGAGGGCGGGAAGCTCATCACAGAGCTCCGGACATCACATCTGCACGTACGGAAGATCTACGCCCTCGAGGGGCTTTTCGAGGGTGAGGAGGTCGAGGTGGTCTCGCCCCGTGACATGGAGCGCCTCTCCCAGTTGAAAACGCCCTCCAATTCCGTAGCGCTGGTCGAGATTCCGCATGAGCGGCTGCATCCGGAGGTGCTGCGCAAACACCTGGTCCTTGCGCTCGACGAAGTCCAGAACCCCGGGAATCTGGGGACCATCATCCGGCTGGCCGACTGGTTCGGCATCGGCGACATCCTCTGCTCGGAGGGAACGGCCGACTGTTTCAATCCGAAGGTCGTACAGGCCACCATGGGGGCCATTCTGCGCGTCAGGGTTCACTATACGGATCTTGCCAAAACACTCGCCAGGGCCGTCGGTGACGGAATCCCCGTCTACGGCACCTTCCTCGAAGGGGAAAACATCTACGAAAGCCGTCTCTCGCCGACGGGCATCGTCGTCATGGGAAACGAGGGACGCGGCGTAACCCCCACCGTAGCGCAATGTATCTCACGAAAACTCTTCATCCCGCCCTGGCCCGCCGACCGACGCGGTTCGGAGTCGCTCAATGTCGCCATGGCAACGGGGATCGTCTGCGCCGAATTCCGCCGCCAAACAGCCCTGCACGGGGCGAAATGACCCCTTCGCGGAGAGATTGCGGCGAAATTCGCATTTTTATCCCGCCGCAGCGCACGCCATATTCCGAATTTTTATACCTTTGTGAGTTGAAACTGTTGCATTTGGCACCGGACATTCGATTCAGAGACTGAGGCCGGAGCCTGCAACCCGAAAAAGAGTTATGACCGAACCGAAATACAAGATAGGCATCACGCAGGGAGACCCCAACGGCATCGGCTGGGAGGTGATCATCAAGGCTCTGGCCGATCCCCGCATCACGGAACTCTTCACCCCCGTCCTCTACGGGTCGCCCCGGGCGGCGGCCTGTTACCGCGACACCCTGCCCGAGGTAGAGCAGTTCACCACGCTCCCCGTTGCCTCGGCCGCCGAAGCACGCCGCGGAAAGATCAACCTCGTGGCCTGTGGCGAAGTCGCCGAGGTCGTACCCGGGAAACCCACCCCCGAAGCGGGCCGCGCTGCCGTCGAGGCGCTGCGCACGGCCATGCGCGACCTGAAGGCCGGGGAGCTCGACGCGCGGGTCACCGCTCCCTTCGACAAGGAGACCGTCCAGAGCGACGGCTTCCGCTTCACGGGCCACACCGAATACCTCGCCGCAGAGCTCCAGGGACAATCGATGATGATCATGTGCAGCGACATTCTGCGCGTGGGCCTCGTTACCAAGCATATTCCCGTCTCGGAGATCGCCCGAAACATCACCCGCGAGAAGATCGTCGAGGATCTGCGGATCTTCAACCGCTCGCTCATCGAGGATTTCGGCATCGTCCGTCCCCGTATCGCCGTGATGGCCCTCAACCCCCACGCCGGTGACAGCGGGCTGCTGGGCCGCGAGGAGCAGGAGATCATCCAGCCGGCCATTGTCGATGCCTTCCACGAAGGGATCCTCGCCTTCGGACCCTTCGCTGCCGACGGGCTCTTCGCCGGCGGAGGCTACACCAAATACGACGGCATCCTGGCCATGTATCACGACCAGGGGCTGGCCCCCTTCAAGAGCCTCTCGCCCGAGGGGGTCAACTTCACCGCCGGGCTGCAGGCCGTGCGCACGTCGCCCGACCACGGCACGGCCTTCGATATCGCCGGCAAGGGCAAGGCCGATCCGCAATCGATGCGCAACGCCATCTACACGGCCATCGACATCGTCCGCCACCGCGCCCAGTGGGCCGCATGGAGCGCCAACCCCCTGCCGCGCGCCGAGCGTGAAAAGTCGGCCCGCGACAACGCCCGAGACAATCAGCAGGCTGGCCGCGAACAAAAAGAGTAACAAAAACGGGTAACCCCGAGGTGTATTCCGTCTCGTAATTGTGGAAGCGCCGAAGGCCCCGAAAACTTTAACGTTTAAAAAACTTTATGATCAAAATCACTTTCCCCGACGGTTCCGTACGCGAGTACGCCGAAGGGACAACGGCTTACCAGATCGCCGAGAGCATCAGCCCTCGTTTAGCTGCGGACTCGCTGGCGGCCTCGGTAAACGGCGCAACGGTCGACATGATGCGCCCGATCGACACGGATGCCTCGATCAAATTCTACAAGTGGGACGACGACGAGGGCAAGCACGCCTTCTGGCACACCTCGTCACACCTGCTGGCCGAAGCCCTCGAAGCCCTCTATCCGGGCATCAAGTTCGGCATCGGCCCCGCCATCGACAACGGCTTCTACTACGACGTCGATTCGCCGACGCCCATCACCGAAGCCGATCTTCCGACGATTGAAAACAAAATGGTGGAACTGGCCCGCAACAAGGAGCCGCTCGTTCGCCGCGAGGTTCCTAAGGCCGAGGCCCTCGAGACCTTCACCAAGAAGGGCGACCAGTACAAGGTCGAACTCATCTCGGACCTCCAGGACGGTACCATCTCCTTCTATACCAACGGCGCCTTCACGGACCTCTGCCGCGGTCCCCATATCCCCAACACGGGATACATCAAGGCCATCAAGCTGACCTCCGTGGCCGGAGCCTACTGGCGCGGCAACGAGAAGAACAAGATGCTGACGCGTATCTACGGCATCTCGTTCCCCAAGAAGTCGATGCTCGACGAATACCTCAAGATGATGGAGGAGGCCAAGAAGCGCGACCACCGCAAGCTGGGCAAGGAGCTCGAACTCTTTACCTTCTCGCAGCGCGTCGGTCCCGGACTTCCCTTGTGGCTGCCCAAAGGCGCCGCCCTGCGCGACCGGCTGGAGCAGTTCCTGCGCAACGTCCAGAAGCAGTACGGATACCAGCAGGTCATCACCCCGCATATCGGCAACAAGGAGCTCTACGTCACCTCGGGACACTATGCCAAGTACGGCAAGGACTCCTTCCAGCCCATCCACACCCCGATCGAAGGCGAAGAGTATCTGCTCAAGCCGATGAACTGCCCCCACCACTGCGAGATCTACCGTTCGAAGCCCCGTTCGTACAAGGAGCTGCCGGTGCGTCTGGCCGAGTTCGGTACGGTCTACCGCTATGAGCAGTCGGGCGAGCTCCACGGATTGACCCGTGTGCGCGGATTCACGCAGGACGATGCCCATATCTTCGTACGCCCCGACCAGCTGCTCGACGAATTCGAGCGCGTGATCGACATCGTGCTCTACATCTTCAAGACGCTGAAGTTCGACAGCTATACCGCCCAGATCTCGCTGCGTGACCCCAACAACAAGGAAAAATACATCGGTTCGGACGAAAACTGGGAGAAGGCCGAGTCGGCCATCATGCAGGCCGCCAAGGAAAAAGGTCTTACAACGGTCATCGAGTACGGCGAAGCCGCCTTCTATGGCCCGAAACTCGACTTTATGGTTAAGGACGCCATCGGCCGCAAGTGGCAGCTGGGTACGATCCAGGTGGACTACAACCTCCCGGAGCGTTTCGACCTCACCTACAAGGGTGCCGATGACAAGCTCCACCGCCCGATCATGATTCACCGTGCACCTTTCGGCTCGATGGAACGCTTCGTGGCAGTATTGTTGGAGCATACCGGAGGCAAGTTCCCGCTGTGGCTCTCGCCCCAGCAGGTTGTCGTACTCCCCATCTCGGAGAAGTTCAACGACTACGCCCAGACGGTTTCCGAATACCTCAACCGCTATGACGTCCGCACGGAGGTCGATGACCGTAACGAAAAGATCGGCCGCAAGATCCGCGACAACGAACTCAAGCGCATCCCCTACCTGCTGATCGTGGGCGAAAAGGAGGAGGCCGAAGGTCTGGTTTCGGTCCGTGCCCAGGGCGAAGGCGACAAGGGCCAGATGAAGCTCGAGGAGTTCCGCGACTTCCTGACCGGACTGGTCAAGGCCGAGGTCGAAGCCAACAAGATCGTGAAAAACTGATCGGACAGAAACCAAGACAACACATTATTAACTTAAATACGTACAACTATCGCAGCACCGAAACCATTCCCGCCGCGGCCGTTCAACCCCGGGAATAACAGACCGAAACCGGCTACGGGAAACAATCCCCGCCTGGGACGCAGACTCCCCGAAAAGGAGAATCCGCACCGTATCAACGATCAGATTACGGCTCCAGAAGTGCGCGTCGTGGGTGACAATGTGCCTCAGGCACAGGTCATGCCGATCCGCGATGCATTGCGTCTGGCCGACGAACTGGGACTCGATCTGATCGAGATCTCGCCCAAGGCCGAACCGCCCGTATGCCGTATTGCCGATTACCAGAAGTTCCTTTACCAGCAGAAGAAAAAGGCCAAGGAACTGAAGGCCAACCAGGCGAAAGTCGTCGTCAAGGAGATCCGCTTCGGGCCCCAGACCGACGATCACGACAACAACTTCAAGCTCAAACACGCCCAGAACTTCCTCAAGGAGGGGTGCAAGGTGAAGGCTTATGTCTTCTTCCGCGGGCGTTCGATCGTCTTCAAGGAGCAGGGTGAGATTCTGCTGTTGCGCTTCGCCACTGATCTGGAGGATGTTGCCAAGGTGGAGATGATGCCCAAGCTCGACGGCAAGAAGATGAACATGATGCTTGCCCCCAAGTCGAAGAAGTAGCGCGCTGCACGGCTGCTCCGCGCCGGAAGCAGGGCCGAAGGGCCAGAGGGCCAGAGAGTCAGAGAGTCAGGGAGACAGGAAGGCCAGAAAGGGCTGGAAGGCCTGAGAGGGTTGGAAGGCCTGAGAGGGCTGGAAAGTCGGAGGGCCCCGCCGGAGGGTCGGACGGTTGAAGAGGCCGGGAGGTCCAAAGGTCGAAGAAGCCGAGAGGATCGGAAGGTTGAAGAAGCCGGAAGATCCGAGGGTCGAAGGAACCGGAAGGCCCGAAGGTCGAAAAAGCCGGGAGGATCGGAAGGTTGAAGAGGCCGGAAGATCCGAGGGTCGAAGAAGCCGGAAGGCGGAGAAAAATCCGACGGTTGCCAAAAAGGCAGATCCATCGGCTGCCAAACCGAAGCTCCGAAGTCCCGCGGCCACTCGCAGAGCAACCAGTTTGTATCAAAGTACAACCCCCGAAGGAGAGAGACTCCTCCGGGGGTTGTCATATAATCGAATTTTTGCGTACCTTTGTGAAGATGATCACCACCGACGACATATTCCACCTGCCGAAGGAGGATCGGCACGCCTTCGAGGCCGCAGCCCTGGCGTTGTTTCAGATCCAGGCCGCCGCGTGTCCGCCCTATCGCGAGTATCTCGACCGCATCGGCGTACGCGCGGAGACGGTCGCTGCGCTGCGCGAAATTCCCTTCCTGCCCATCGAACTCTTCAAGAGCCACGAGGTCTACTGCTGTGCGGAACCTCCCGAGGTGGTTTTCACCTCGTCGGCAACAACCGGTATGACCCCATCACGTCATCCGATGCGGTCGCTGGCTCTCTACGAGCGGGCGTTCCGCGGGGCATTCCGCACCTTCTATGGCGAACCATCCCGCTGGAGCCTCTATGCCCTGTTGCCGAACTACCTGCGCCGCAAGGGTTCGTCGCTGGTCTACATGGCCGACCGACTGATCGCCGACTGTGGCTCGGGCGGCTTCTACCTGGACGACTATGACGCGCTGCTGCGCGACATGGCCCGGGATCCGAAACCGAAGATCCTGTTGGGTGTAAGCTACGCGTTGTGGGACCTTGCCGAACGATATGCCCCGAAACTGTCCGATACGATCATCATGGAAACCGGCGGCATGAAGGGCTACCGCGAAGAGATCCCCAAAGAGGAGTTCCACCGCATTCTGTGCGAGGCCTTCGGCGTGGAGGCGATCCACTCGGAATACGGCATGGCGGAACTCACCTCACAGGCCTACTCACAGGGCGGCAACCGCTTCCGCTGCCCGACGTGGATGCGGGTTCTGTGTCGCGACGTGAACGACCCCTTCGAGGGGCTGCCCGCGGGCCAGCGCGGAGGACTGAACATCATCGATCTGGCCAACCGCTGGTCGTGCGCCTTCATCCAGACGCAGGATGTCGGGAGGGTTGATGCCGACGGTTCGTTCGTCGTCGAGGGACGCATCGACCATGCTGAAATCCGCGGCTGCAATCTGCTGGTACAATAAACCCGAACGAATCCCGAAGGCCGAAGTTCTGCAAGTCCATGAAGCACTCAAACAAACCCACCATGAAAGAGAATCATCCGGAACCGATCGATATCGTCATCCCGTGGGTCGACGGCGCCGATCCCGCCTGGCGTCAGGCCTTCGTCTCCACACCCGGCACCGGACATACGGACACCTCCGAGATCCGATACCGCGACTGGAAAACCTTGCGATACTGGTTCCGAAGTGTCGAATGCTTTGCACCATGGGTACGCCGCATCCACTTCATCACCTGGGGGCATCTCCCGCAGTGGCTTGACACCTCGCATCCGAAACTGCACGTCGTCCGTCACGACGACTATATCCCGAAGGAGTATCGACCGACATTCAACTCAAATACCATCGAACTGAATCTCTTCCGCATCGAAGGTCTTGCCGAACGTTTCGTGCTCTTCAACGACGACACCTTTCTCTGTCGCCCGCATCGTTCCGAGGCCTTTTTCCGGAACGGACTTCCGTGTGACATGGCCCGTCTGAGCGTTCCGCAACCCTCGACGGTCGGTCATATCATCTATAACAATCTGGAGCTCATCAATGGCTTGCACCGCCAGCGGGTGGTCTTGCGCCATCACCCGGGCAAGTGGTTTTCACCCCGTTACGGGCTGGGCAACCTGTTGAAAACCCTGACGCTGGTTCCTTGGTCCTTCTTCCCGGGTTTTTTCGATCCCCACATGCCCCAGGCCTACCTGCGCAGTTCGTTCGAACGGACCTGGCAGCAATGGGGCACACAACTCGACCGTTCGTGCCGACATCCGGTGCGCGATCTGACCGACCTGTCGCACTGGCTGATCCGCTACGACGTACTCTGCCGCGGGGAATTCGTTCCCGGTCCGTTCAACGATTGCGGATTGATGACCCTCTCGGAGGAGACCATCGATCCGATCTGCCAGGCAATCCGCTCCCGACACTACCGTATGATCTGCCTCAATGACAGCGAAACGATCCGCGACTTTGACACCATGAGTCGGAAACTTTGTGCAGCCTTCGAGGAACTCCTGCCCGCAAAATCCGAATTCGAGCGATAAGCCCGCTCCAAAACCCGGATTTCAAAAGACTCTCAACCCAAACAGAGACAGAAGACAATGGTCATCCAAAAACCAAACCCCATGTCGCAAATAACCATCTCGGTCATCATTCCCCTCTACAACAAAGAACGAGAAATCGAGGGTACCCTCCGCTCGGTTCTGGCCCAGACGCGCCAACCGGACGAAATCGTCGTCGTGGATGACGGCTCGACCGATCACAGCGCCGACATCGTCCGCAACATGCATTCCCCCCTCATCCGACTCATCTCGCAACCCAACGCCGGAGAATGCGCGGCGCGCAATCGTGCCATTGCCGAATCCCACAGCGAATACATCGCACTGCTCGATGCCGACGACGAATGGGAACCGACCTTTCTGGAGAAGATCGAATCCCTGATCACGCGGTTTCCCGGATACGGGATCTACTGTACGGGATTTTCGATCGTCAGCCACGACGGCGTATTTCCAGCTCCGGGGCCCGACACCGAGGGGCCGGTCCCGAATTTCTTCCGCGACTCGGCACACCGCTACATCGCCAACTCATCGGTCAGTTGTATTCCCCGGGCTGTTTTCGACGACGTAGGCGGATTCCCCGACGGAATGAAGATCGCCGGAGATCTTTACATGTGGATCAAGATCGCACGTCGCTATCGGGTCTGCTACACTCCCGAACGATTGATGCGCTATTCGAAGGTTGCCTCGAACCGTTCGGCGGCCAGTTATACCCCCGAACAGACCCGCTACTCCTTCGAGGAGCTCTACGATCCGTCGGCTCCCGAAGAGGAGCGAGAATTCATCGCCCGGGCAGCCCTGGGCAAGGCTTTGGTCCAGAGCGTCAAGGGTGGCACCGAGGAGGCTCGCCGGGCAGCCCGCTTCTTCAAATGGACCCGGGTCTATCGCCGCACATTGCACAAAGTGCAGGTTTTGAATCTCCTGCCCGTCCGCTGGCGCGGACCCTTGCTCGACCTCTACAATGCCCTGGCCTGGCGACTGGCCCGCAAGGGGCTCTGAAAGAGGGCTCCAAGAGGTAGGGGGGGGGTCTGTCAGAGGCCCGAAAAAAAGAGTTCGAGAGAGGCTCCGAGGGGGGGGGCAGGTGAGAGGCCGGGAATGGAGCCCCGAGAAGGGCGAAGCGGGTAGGAAGGCGAAATTTCCAGGAAAGGGCCCGAGCAAAAAGCCCGCTTGAGAAAGGGCACAAAAAAAGGGTTCCGCCCCATCGGGGGTGGAACCCTTCGTTATTGGCTGCCTTGGTGGCGGCCCCGGTCTGCGGACCGATCAGTTCGCAAAGATCAGACCGTTGGCATCGGCATCGATCGAAATGGGTTTCGAACGATCGACCTCGCCGGCCAGAATCCGCTTCGACAGATCGTTGACCACGTAACGCTGGATGGTCCGCTTGACGGGTCGTGCACCATAGAGCGGATCGTAACCCGCCGTGGCGATCCATTCGCGCGCCTTGTCCGTATACTCGAGCCGGATGTTGTTCTCGGCCAGCATCTTCCGCACCGAACCCAGTTGCAGATCGACGATGCGCTCGATGTCGTGACGCGTCAGCGGCTCGAACATCACGATCTCGTCGATACGGTTCAGGAACTCGGGCTTCAACTGCTGCTTCATCAGGTCGATCACCTCGCGGCGCGTACGCTCCAGCACCTCTGCGGGAACCTTGTTGCCGTCGAAGTTGGCGAAATTCTCCTGGATCACCTGCGACCCCATGTTCGAGGTCATGATGATGATCGTGTTGCGGAAATCCACCGTACGACCCTTGTTGTCGGTCAGACGGCCGTCATCGAGGACCTGCAGCAGGATGTTGAAGACATCCGGGTGCGCCTTCTCGATCTCATCGAGCAGAACCACCGAGTAGGGCTTGCGCCGCACGGCTTCGGTCAACTGGCCGCCCTCGTCGTAACCGACGTATCCGGGAGGCGCTCCGACGAGTCGCGACACGCTGTGACGCTCCTGGTATTCGCTCATGTCGATACGCGTCATCATCTGATCGTCGTTGAAGAGGAACTCGGCCAACGCCTTGGCCAACTCGGTCTTGCCCACACCCGTCGTACCGAGGAAGATGAACGATCCGATCGGTTTGCGGGGATCGTTCAGTCCGGCACGCGACCGGCGCACGGCATCCGAAATCGCGGCTATGGCCTGATCCTGACCGACGACCCGCTTGTGAAGCTCCTCCTCCATGTGAAGCAGCTTCTCACGCTCCGAAGCCAGCATCCGCGTCACGGGAATGCCCGTCCAACGCGATACCACCTCGGCGACATCCTGCGCGTCGACCTCCTCCTTGATCATCGAACCGTTGGTCGAGGCCAGTTTGTACTCCTCCTGATAGGCGGCAATCTGCTTCTCGGCCTCCTGGATCTTGCCGTAACGGATCTCGGCCACCTTGCCGTAATCGCCCTGACGCTCGGCCTGCTGGGCCTCG
>CALUKK010000137.1 GCA_944321205.1 uncultured Alistipes sp. | reverse complement strand
ACCGGCCCTATTTCGAGCAGAAGGAGTTCCGGCAGGCCCTGGAGTTCAAGGGCGACATTGCCGTCATTCATCTCGGCATCAACGACACCGATCCGCGCGACTGGCCGAACTATCGGGACGATTTCGTCGCGGACTATCTGTCGCTCATCGACACGCTACGTGCGGCAAATCCCCGGATCCGGATACTCATCGCACGGCTGACGCCGCTGACGCACGAACATCCGCGCTTCCGGTCCGGAACCCGGCAGTGGCACGAGCAGATCCAGCAGGCAATCCGTATCGTTGCCGACGTAAGCCACGTGGAGCTGATCGATTTTCACAAGCCGCTGTATGCCCACCCGGATCTCTTCCCGGACGCCGTGCATCCCGACGAACAGGGTGCACGGATCCTGGCCGAGACGGTCTGCTCGGGGATTACGGGCAACTACGGAGGTCTCCGCATGCCGATCCTCTACACCGACAACATGGTCCTGCAACGCGGCGTTCCGCTGAAGATCCACGGTACGGCAGATGCACACGAGCCCGTGACCGTACGTTTCAACGGCCGGACCCGCAAGGCCGTCACCTCCGCGACGGGTGAATGGAGCGTCTGTTTCGATCCCATGGAGGCGGCCGAAGGGCTGACCCTCGACATCGCCACGCCGCAGCGGCACCTCACCTACCGGAATGTCGCCCTGGGCGAAGTGTGGCTCTGCTCCGGACAGTCCAACATGCAGTTCCGGGTCGAAGAGAGCCGCGACAGACTCGACACGACGGCATTCGACAATCCGTCGCTGCGGCTCTTCGACATGAAAGGTCGCTGGGAGACCGGCAACGTTGCCTGGCCCCGGCCCGTCACGGATTCGGTGGAGAGGCTGGAATATTTCGCCGCAACCTCCTGGCAGCCGTGCAACCGGGAGCGGGTCATGCGCTTCTCCGCCATAGGATACGCCTTTGCGCAGATGTTGCAGGACAGTCTGAAAGTCCCGGTCGGAGTCATCTGCAATGCCGTCGGGGGCTCCACGACCGAATCGTGGATCGACCGTCATACGCTGGAGAGCCGCTTCCCGGGGATCCTGACCGACTGGCTGCAGAACGACTTCATCCAGGAGTGGGCCCGGAAACGGGCCGCACGGAACATGCAACTGTCGACAGCCCGCCACAAACGCCATCCCTACGAACCGTGTTACCTCTTCGAGGCGGGGATTCTGCCGCTCGACCGCTATCCGATCCGGGGCGTGATCTGGTACCAGGGAGAATCGAATGCCCACAACCTCGAAGCGCACGAACGGCTGTTCAAGTTGCTGGTCGGGAGCTGGCGCGCCTATTGGGACCATGACACGATGCCCTTCTACTACGTACAACTGTCGAGTCTGAGCCGCCCCTCCTGGTCCTGGTTCCGGGAGAGCCAGCGCCGGTTGCTTGCGCAGGTGGAACGGACGGGCATGGCCGTAAGCCTCGATCGGGGCGATTCGCTGAACGTCCATCCGAAATACAAGGCCGACATCGGGCATCGCCTCTGCCGCTGGGCACTGAACCGCGACTACGGATTCGACCTCGTACCCTCGGGACCGCTCTTCCGCACGGCCGAACGGAAAGTCTCCCGGGTGGAGGTGAGCTTCGACTACGACTCCGGGCTGAAGAGTTCCGACGGGAAGAGCATCATCGGCTTTGAACTGGCCGGGGACGACTGCATCTTCCATCCCGCCGAAGCATCGATCCGCAGGGGCCGAATCGTTCTGACCGCTCCCAAGGTACGTCAACCGCGCTATGTCCGGTACGCCTGGGCGCCCTTTACCCGGGCAAACCTCGTAAACGGGGATGATCTCCCGGCCTCGACCTTCCGGGCCGAACTCGGCAAAGAGTCATCTCCGCAGGAGTAAGCGAGAAAGTGTTCCTTCGGAACATCTTCCACGAAAGACTTCCGACCGGCACAAACGGTCAAAGAAATGCGGAGGCCCGGAATGAATTCCGGGCCTCCGCATTTTTCCGGTAAAGAAGGGGCGTCAGAGGGTGAACTCATGCATGCCCCCGCCCATCGTGGCGATCGTCTTTCCGTCAATACGAAGCTCTCCCGTCGTGCCGACCGGCAACAGGACCTTCAACACGACCCGTCCGCCCGACCGACGCCACTCGGACCGGATCTCGCCCCGGACCGAGCGATAGGAGGCCCCGGCCCAATCGAGCCCCTCGACAAAATGGGGACTGAAGATCACGTGCCCGAATCCGGGATGCTGCGGATCGAAATTGATTCCCGCCAGGTCGTTGACATACCAGGCCGCCACGTCTCCCAGGAACACGTGATCGATCGAGGCATCATGCCACTCGGGCGAGAGCATCCACGTCTCGGCCAATGTCGTGAAGCCCTGTTCGACCCACCAGCCCCACGACGGGCCCTTGGTCTTCGCGGCCATCCGATAGGCCGTCTCCGCATGGCCGTAGCGGGTCAGCATCCGCAGGACGGTCTTGCTGCCGATGGTTCCGAAATCCAGGAAGCAGTCATTGGCAACGATCATTTCGTTGAGGTTGTCGGCCACACGTTGTGCCTCCGGCTCGGGGACAATGCCCAGGTAGAGCGCCACCCCCTGAGCCGCCTGTGAGCCGTTGGCATAAAGGCCCCGTTTGGTATCGTAATATTTCCGGTTGATCAAGGCCCGCAACTCGTCGGCCTTCCACGCATATCGACGTCCATCCCGTCCCAGCAGCTCCGCAAAGCGGGCCATCAGCACCTGATCGTAATAGTAATAACAGGTCGACGTGTAGTCGGTCGGCGTCGAGGCCCGGAAGGAGAGCCAGTCCCCGATACCGTACGTCACGCCCCCATCCGCCTCTTCACGCGTGGCCAGATAATCCAGATAACGCTCACAGACGGGCCACATCTTCTCGATCGGACGCAGATCTCCGTAATAGTTGTACAGCGTCATGGGGATGATGAAGGCCGCCGCATCCCACACGGGACCGATCCAGTCGTCATATCCCCAGCCGGCCGAGGGTATGATTCCCGAGAGACGACCTTCCGAGGTCTGGTTGTCGACAAAATCGTCGAGCCATTTTTCGTAGAAGGTCATGCCGTCGTAGTTGAGCAGGGCCAGATCCAGTGCCAGGTAGGCATCGGCCGTCCAACCGTTCTTTTCGCGCTGCGGGCAGTCGGTGGGTATCGACATCAGATTGTTGAGGTAACTCTGGCGTGCCATCTCCCAGATCCGGTCAAAAAGGCGGTTCGAGCAGGCGAACGACCCGACCCGACGCACGTCCGTATGCAGGGAGAGCGCCGTAAGGCTTTCCGCATCGAGATGCATCGGACGGCTCGAGGTCACCTCCACATACCGGAAACCGTGATAGGTAAAATCCGGGCTCCAGATTTCGGGGCCGTCCCCACGCAGCACATAGTGATCGGTTTGGAAGTCATAGCCCGGACGGGGATGAAAGAAGACGTCGACATTGCGGGTTTCGAGACGCCCCGAGGGCTGCAAAAGTTCTCCGTGTTTCAGAGCCAGACGCGTGCCTCGCTCACCCTCGACCGACAGACGGCAGATTCCCGAAATATTGGTTCCGAAGTCGAAAACCCAAACCGTATCGCCGAACGACCACACCTCGACGGGCTCCAACTCACGCGTCACGCGGATCGGCGGCATCACCTGCGCCTTCAACCGCGGCGAGGGGGCCTCGACCTCCACGGCCGGAGTCCATGTCGAATCATCAAAGTCCGGACGGTCCCAGCCCGGCATCTCCCGCCGTGCATCGTAGGTATCGCCGCTGTAAATGTCGTTGGAGAGGTAGGGCCCGTCGACCGAAGTCCGCCACGAGGAGTCGGAGCAGACCACCTCGTGCCCACCGTCGGCGTAGTCGATATGGAGTTCGCAGAGCATCCGGGCCCGGTTGCGCCAGCGGGCATTCTCGAAATTCCAGACCGCAAGAGGCTGGATGGCATTGTAGAAACCGTTGCCAAGAACGGCGCCAAGGACATTCTCCCCCTCGTGCAACAGGTTCGTCACATCGTGCACCGCATAGAGGTTGCGACGGTCATAGTGCGTATAACCGGGATCGAGCCGGCTGTCGGAGACGGCCTCGCCATTCAACGAGAACTTCCCATAGGCGGCAGCCGAAGCATAGAGCCGGGCACGGACAACCCCGGGTTTCACCTCGAAGGAGCGGCGGAACATCGGTGCGGAAAGACAATTCCGATCCAGGGAGTCGGAGATCCAGCGGGCCTGCCAGTCGGAAGGCTCCAGCTGGGCCGTTTCGAACGTTGCAACCGGTGACACCAATCGCTTCCCTTCGGCATTCCACACCTCCACACGCCACCAGTACGTGGTCCGGGAGGTCAGATTCTCCGCGCAGGGCATCTCGACAAAGGGGCGTTCGGCCGCAAGCGTTCCCGAATCCCAGACATCGGGAGCATCGAGTTTTTCGGGATCCGTGGCCACACAGAGGCGGCAGGCGGTCTGCACGAAGTCATCCTTTCCGCCATAACGCCACGTAAAACGCGGCGAGCGCGTATCGATACAAAGGGGTGAGGACTGGTATTCGCAACGCAGCTCTTCGACAGTGAGGCGGGGACCGCACGATACGGCCGACAACGGTAACGCACAAAGCATCAACAGACGTCCCGCCTTACGGATTTGGTCTAAATTCATCGGATCAACAAGTTTTATTCGGGTATGGTTGTTCGATTTCCCGGCGTATGCACACCGGGACCGGAAATACGTTCGGGAGGGTCACCGCCGGCACGGAAACGGCTGCGGTATTCCAGAGGCGTCAGCCCCAGATTCCGCCGAAAGAGATTCGAGAAATAGGAGGCATCGCCGCAATTGAGCCGGAAGGCAATCTCCTTGATGCTCAAGGGAGTTTCCGAAAGCAGTCGGCAGGCCTCCTGCAACCGGAGTTTGCGCATGTAATGGGCCGGAGAGATCCCCGTATAGTCGCGGAACACCTTGCGGAACCACGAATAGCTCATGTGCACACGCCGGGCCACCTCCTCGGGTGAGATTCCCGTATGCAAAGACTCCCGCATGAGATGCCGCGCGCGATCGATCTGTCCGACGATCTCCTGCGACACGAATTGATGGTTCATATGGTAATACATCGCCATTCCCAACAACAGGGTGGCAATACCGGCCAGAAACTGCTGATAGGAGGAACGTTCGCGTCCGGCTACCTCCATGGCCCGGTCGTATAGCGCCGTAAGTTCGCCACGAACCCCCACCCGGAGGACCTCCAGGTCATCGTCGAAAAAGTCATTGCGGAAGCGGGCATCCACATTCGGACCCCGGAAACCGATCCAGTATTCGCGCCAACCCGTTTGACGGTCGGGCATGTAGCTGTGCCAGCGATCGGGCCGCAGCAAGATCATGTCTCCGGCGCCGACCCGCACGGAGGCATGCGAACGTCCCTGGAAAAGGCCCTGTCCCGAGGTGATGTAGAGCAGCTGGTAGCTCTCCAGCACCCGTCCCTTTCCAACATCAAAATAGAAACCCGAAGGGTGTCCCACACGCGGCGGATAGACCTCGTATCCGGGTTCTACGGTCTGACAGCCCACGGTATCGACCGTAACGCCCCAGGTTTGATCCTTTTCGCTGCAGACCAGATATTTATGACTGTTTTCAGCTCTCATTTATCGAATGTCCGGATTCGGCGGAGAGTTATTTCCATACAAATATACGAAAAATCGGACCTTCTCAATCGGAAAATGGTACAAAGCGCAAAAATCACAATTCATCCATCATATTACGACATCGAAACGGCAAAAAAAGATGTTCCTTTGTAAAGACGTAAAACCGATCCTGCATGCAACCCAAACACTTCATCGCCTTCGACCTGGGAGCGACCAGCGGCCGTACGATTCTCGGTACGCTCCGCGACGGAGAACTCGCACTCAAGGAGCTGACGCGTTTTCCGAATGCCGTGCTCCATCTGGGAGGACACTATTATTGGAACATCTTCTCGCTCTACGAACACCTTTGCGACGGGCTTCGGGCCGCAGCCCGCGAAGGGGTCGAGATCTCGTCGATCGGTATCGACACCTGGGGTGTGGACTTCGCCTTCGTCGGGCGCGACGGCTCCCTGATGGGGCTTCCCTACGCCTACCGCGACCCCCACACCGACGGAATTCCCGAAGCCTACTTCTCCGAGGTCCTCTCCCGCAAGGAGGTCTATGCCGCAACGGGCATCCAGATCATGAACTTCAATTCGCTCTACCAGCTCTACGCCCTGCAACGCGAACACTCCTCGCAACTGGCCGCCGCCCATCGGCTGCTCTTCATGCCCGATGCCCTGTCGTACCTGCTCACCGGAGAGATGGTCACCGAATACACCATCGCCTCGACCTCGCAGCTGCTGAATCCCCGCACGAAACGCATCGAAGGACGGCTGCTGGAGCGGATGGGGCTCTCGCCGGAGCTCTTTCCGCCCGTCGTCCTACCCGGACATCGGATCGGGACGCTGCGGCCGGAACTGGCGGCCGAATGCAGTCTGCCGCCACTGCCCGTCATCGCCGTGGCAGGGCACGATACGGCCTCGGCCGTCGCTGCGGTTCCGGCCGAAAACGAACGCTTTGCCTACCTCTCGTCAGGGACCTGGTCGCTGATGGGCATCGAGGTCCCCGACCCAGTGATCGACGAGCGGACCTTCGCCTGCAACTTCACCAACGAAGGGGGCGTGGAGGGGACAACGCGCCTGCTGAAAAACATTACCGGCATGTGGATTCTCGAACAGTGTCTGAAACGCTGGAAGACCGAAGGCCGCGACTACTCCTACCCGGAGATCGTGCGCATGGCCAATGACGCGGTCCCTTTCGCCGCGATGATCGACCCCGACGACGCCTCGTTCGCCGCCCCGGGCGACATGCCCGCCGCCATCCGCGCCTACTGCGTCCGGACGGGCCAGCAACCGCCCGCCGACGACCGGACGATGATCCGCACGATCTTCGAGAGTCTGGCTCTCAAGTACCGGTTGGTTCTCGACCGCTTCCGGCAGATCGCGCCCTTTCCCATCGAGCGGCTGCACGTCATCGGAGGCGGCTCGAAAAACGCCCTGCTGAACCGGTTCACGGCCGATTCGATCGGGCTTCCGGTGGTGGCCGGGCCTTCGGAGGCCACGGCCGTGGGCAATCTCATGATTCAGGCCCGGGCTGCGGGGTGCGTCACGACGCTGCGCGAGATGCGCACACTCATTGCCCGCTGCATCCCCACCGAACGGTTCTCTCCGCATCACGACGCGACCTGGGACGAAGCCTACGACCGTTTCCGCCGCATCACGAACAACCCCGAATAACAAACCAATCAAACTCATACCGACATGAAACAGGAACAGATCACACGTGCTTATGAAATCGCCCGGGACCGCTATGCGGCCATCGACATAGATACGGAGAAGGCCCTTGCGGCGCTGCAAGGCATCTCGCTGTCGCTCCACTGCTGGCAGGCCGACGACGTGACGGGATTCGAACACCTGGGAGGCAGCCTCTCGGGCGGTATTCAAACCACGGGCAACTACCCGGGCAAGGCGCGCAATATCGACGAACTGCGTGCCGACATCATCAAGGCCAAGTCGCTCATCCCGGGCAAGCACCGTCTGAATCTCCATGCCATCTACGGCGAATTCGGCAACGAAACGGTTGACCGCGACCGGATCGAGCCGCGTCACTTCCAGGGATGGATCGACTGGGCAAAGGCCCACGACATGAAGCTGGACTTCAACTCCACGTCGTTCTCACACCCGAAATCGGGCGACCTCTCGCTGGCGAATCCCGACCCGGCGATCCGCGAATTCTGGATCGAGCACACAAAGCGCTGCCGCGCCATTGCCGAGGAGATGGGCAAGGCGCAGGGCGACCCCTCGATCATGAATGTCTGGGTGCACGACGGTTCAAAGGACCTCACGGTCAACCGCATGAAGTACCGCGAGCTGCTGTGCGACTCGCTGGACCGCATTTTCGAAACGAAATACGCCCACATGAAGGACTGCATCGAGTCGAAGGTCTTCGGCATCGGACTGGAGAGCTACACTGTCGGCTCGAACGACTTCTACATCGGCTACGGCACCTCGCGACAAAAGATCGTCACCCTCGACACGGGGCACTTCCATCCCACGGAGTCCGTAGCGGACAAAATCTCGTCGCTGCTGCTCTTCACCCCGGAGGTGATGCTGCACGTCTCGCGTCCCGTGCGCTGGGACTCAGACCACGTGACGATCCTCAACGACGACACGCTGGAGCTCTGCAAGGAGATCGTGCGCTGCGACGCCCTCGACCGCGTACACATCGGACTCGACTATTTCGATGCCTCGATCAACCGCATCGGTGCCTACGTCATCGGCTCGCGGGCCACGCAGAAGGCCCTGATGCAGGCGCTGCTCGAACCCCTTGCCCAACTGCGTGAATACGAAGCCAACGGACAGGGTTTCGAACGTCTGGCCCTGCTCGAAGAGTCGAAATCGCTGCCCTGGAACGCCGTCTGGGACGAGTTCTGCCGCCGCAACGACGTGCCCGTCGGCGAGGCATTCATCGCCGACGTCCAGCAATACGAACGCGATGTAACCTCCAAACGCGGATAGTCCTATGGAAATCTTCATCGGTTTGCTGATCATCGCCCTCGGTTCATTCGGGCAGTCGAGTTCCTACGTGCCGATCAACCGCGTGCGCGAATGGAGCTGGGAGAACTTCTGGATGGTCCAGGGAATCTTCGCCTGGCTTCTCTTCCCGCTGCTCGGGGCCCTGATCGCCGTTCCCGAGGGGAGTTCGCTCTTCGCCCTGCTGCGCGAGGGCGGGGCGCTCCGAGCCATTGTCTACGGCGCGATGTGGGGTGTCGGAGGCCTGACGTTCGGGCTCTCGATGCGCTACCTCGGCGTGGCGCTCGGGCAGTCGATCTCGCTCGGGACCTGCTCGGCATTCGGCACGCTGCTCCCGGCCCTCTTCGCCGGGACGGATCTGCTGCACGGACCGGGGCTTATCCTCCTGGTCGGCGTCGGCATCACCCTGGCCGGAATCGCCGTGATCGGATACGCCGGATCGCTGCGTGCCGCAACGATGAGCGAAGAGGCTAAACGTGCCGCCATCCGCGACTTCGCCCTCACGAAAGGGCTCGTCGTTGCTCTGCTGGCCGGCGTGATGAGTTCCTGCTTCGCCCTAGGGCTCGACGCCGGAGCGCCGATCAAGGCCGCAGCTGCCGCACAGGGCGTCGACCCGCTCTTTGCCGGGCTGCCCGTCATCCTGCTCGTCACAACCGGAGGTTTCGTCACCAACGCCGCCTACTGTCTCTTCCAGAATGTCCGCAACCACTCCGCCGGAGAGTATCTCCGCGTCAGCGGCCCGACGCTCGTCAACAACCTGCTGTTCTGCGCCCTGGCCGGCCTATTGTGGTACTCGCAGTTCTTCGGACTGGAGACGGGCAAGAGTTTCCTATCCGGATCGCCCGTACTCATGGCCTTCTCGTGGAGCATCCTCATGTCGCTGAACGTCCTCTTCTCGAACCTCTGGGGCATCCTGCTCAAGGAGTGGAAAGGATCCAGCTCCCGCACGCTGGCAACTCTCGCCGCGGGACTCGTCATCCTGCTCTTCTCGATCTTCTTCCCTTCGTTATGCCAATAAAAAAATGCTCGATATGAACTCTATTCTCGAAAATCGGCCCGAACTGGCCCGCCGGGTAGCCGAAGTGGCCGAAGTGGCCGGATACCTCTGGCAAAAGGGATGGGCCGAACGCAACGGCGGCAACATCACGATCAACGTCTCGGAGTGCATCGACGACGAGATCCGCGCCCTGCCGCCACTCAGCGACCCGATTCCGTTCGGCATGTCCCTGCCCCGCCTCAAGGGGTGCTACTTCTTCTGCAAGGGAACAAACCGCCGGATGCGCGACCTGGCACGCCGTCCGATGGAGAACGGTGCGGTGATCCGCATCCTCGACGACGGGGCCTCGTACGAAATCGTCGCCGACGAGCCCGTGCGCCCGACCTCCGAGCTGGCCTCGCATCTGGCCATGCACGAGCAGATGCTCGCCGCGGGAAACGGCTACCGCGCGGCGATCCACACCCATCCGATCGACCTGGTAGCGATGACACACAACCCGGCCTTCCTTGAAAAGGACGTGCTGACAAACCTTCTGTGGTCGATGATCCCCGAGACCCGGGCATTCTGTCCCAAGGGGCTCGGAATCGTCCCCTACGCCATGCCTTCATCCGTGGAGCTGGCCCGGGCAACGATCGAACAATTGAAGCAGTACGACGTGGTGATGTGGGAGAAGCACGGCGTCTGCGCCGTGGG
>CALUKK010000136.1 GCA_944321205.1 uncultured Alistipes sp. | reverse complement strand
TGAAGAACTTCGTGGGGATCGGGATCTGCTGGCCGACATCATCTCGGCCGCCATCCGTGTCAAGGCCGATATCGTCGAACGCGATGAACGCGAAGCGGGCGAGCGCCGCAAACTCAATCTCGGACATACCCTGGCCCATGCCATCGAGAAATCCTCGAACCGCATGAATCATGGCGAGGCCGTGGCGGTCGGTACGGCGTTGATTGCCGGTGTTGCCGTGCGTCTCGGAGTGCTGAAGGAGGAGGAGCGGCAGCGGATCGTGGCGCTGCTTGCCCGTCTGGGCTTCGAGTTGACCCCTCCGGTGGAGATGAAACGCCTGCTGAAGGAGGTCGGCAAGGACAAAAAGAGTGAAGACGGCATGTTGCGTATCGTGCTGCCCGCCGGAATCGGAGATTGCGTGGTACGCAAGATCTCCCGCGAAGAGTTTGCGGCTCTCCTTGTCTGAATACCTTTTAATATAGGGAATCGCTGTTTCTTGCAGGAAATGGCTTCGGGGGGCTCACGCCTTCCCCGGATCTTTCTCTTCCGATATGCCGGTCGTATGGCCGAAGCGTTGACGGTAGTGTTGCGGTGAAATCCCGCTCTGCGCTTTGAAAAACTTCCCGAACGACGACTGATCGGCAAATCCCAGCCGGTCGGCGATCTCCTTGATATCCTTGTCGGTGCTCTCCAGGTAGCGCCGCGCTTCGGCCCCGAGCAGCCCCGAGAGATGGGCATGGACCGTGTGACCGGTTGTCCGTTTGACGATCCGTGACAGATAGGTCGTCGAAATGTGCAGCGCATCGGCATAGAAGGCGATGTCATGGTGGCGGAGAAAGTGCTCGACGGAGAGTTTCTTGAATTCGCGGAAAAGCAGATCGGTCCGTTTCACGCAGAGCGAGGTGCGAACCGGCTCGTTGTCACGGTGGAGGATGTCGGTGATCTGGAGCAGGAAAAGCCCGCACCAATGTCGGATGATGCCCCACCGGAAGGTGGTATGGGAAAACCTGCTGTCTGCCAGTAGGGCTGCGGTCCGGAGCAAATGCCGCCATGAACCCGGATCCGGCCGCAACAGAATCGGACTCCTTGGATTGGGACGTCGTACGAGTTGCCCGTACATGAGTTGTCCGTCGGGCAGCGTGTCGAAAAAGTCGGGATTCAGATCGATCCCCACCAGATGAAAATCGCCTCCGGCAGCCTGCAGTTTGCAGCTCCGGCTCGGCGAGAGAATCATCAGATCACCCTTTGCAAGAAGATGCTCGCCCGAGATATCGGTTTCCCGGACTGTGCCGTTTTCAACCATCCCGAAAAAAAAGCCCCGTTCGAAGCGAATGCCCTCCGACGGCAGGTCGGCGGCATGCAACTCCCGGTAGGAAACCTCCCCGGAGCCGCTCTGCGCGGAATCGCTGCCTGAATCGGACGATGGAACGGTCTGTCGCATGAAAACGGACTTTTTCATGGACAAAGATACGCTTTTGTTTCGGATTATACCAATTTCGGTCACACCTTTATGACCCGAATCTCGGAAGAAAAGACGAATTTTGCGCCTCGATAGTATTGGAAATCCAAAGATGAAAGCCCAAAACCGATTCCTGCTCCGACGTTATCTGCTCTTCGTCGTTGCTTTGTTTATCAATGCCTTCGGAATCGCTCTGATTACCAAGGCCCTGTTGGGAACCTCTCCCATTACGAGCACAACCTATGTCCTGAGCATGTTCACACCGCTGACCATGGGACAGTGGACCATCCTTCTCAATCTGCTGTTCATGCTTTTCGAACTTCCCTTCATGACACGCCGGGATCTGAAGACCGACCGACGGATCTTTCTGTTGCAGATTCCCGTCACGCTCTTCTTCGGAACCTTCATCGACTGCTCGATGAGTGCCCTCTACTGGCTCGAGCCTCTGGCCTATGGAGCCAAGATCGTCACTCTGCTCATCGGTTGCGTCGTCCTGGCTGTCGGCATCGCCCTCGAGGTGAAGGTCAATGTGGCCATGGCTGCCGGCGAGTATTTCGTCCGGGCCATTTCGCGGCGTCTGCGCCGGGAGTTCGGATATGTCAAGTTGGGCTTCGACGTTACGCTTGTCATCCTGGCCTGCGCCCTGTCGCTGGGCTTCATGTCCGGAATCTACGGCGTGCGCGAGGGAACCGTTACGGCGGCTCTGATCGTCGGACCCATCGTCCATTTCATCACACCGTTCTATCGATTCCTGGATCGTTGGATCGGTGACGAGGAGTCGGCAAGAGTGGGTCGGGCTCTGGATAATACCGCCGAGGAATCCCGGCATGTCGTCATCTCCATCGCCCGGGAGTATGGCAGCGGGGGACACCTCTTGGGCGAGAGACTCGCCTCGATGCTGCACATCCCCCTTTATGACAATGAATTCATCCGCCTGGCTGCCGAGCGGAGCGGTATGGACGAGGAGTACATCCTTCACAACGAACAGGCCATTCCGTCGTTCTGGCTCAAGTGTATCTTCGCCCAGACGAACGGTGCACGAATGGATCGCAGCCTTTCGCCCGAGGATGTGTTGTTTGTGGCCGAAAGCCGCATTGTCCAGGAGTTGGCCGACAAGCAGGCCTGCGTGATCGTGGGACGCTGTGCCGATTTTGTCCTGCGCGATGATCCCCGGGCCGTCCGGGTCTTCTGTTGCACCGATCCCGAAAGTGCCCGGAAGCGTTGCATCGAGGAGTACGGCATTGCTCCCGAAAGCGCCGAGACCGAGGTTCGGCGCGTGAACCGCAATCGGCGAACCCATTATGAATACTATACCGGTGAGCGTTGGGGTGATCCGCACCGGTTTGATCTGACGGTCAATACCGGACGGGTCTCGATCGACGATGCCGCCCGGACCATTGCCGATCTCTACCGTGACCGGCTTGCAGCGGCTTCGGCCCGGAAGTCTGCCCCGACCGCATCCTCTCCGTCTCCATCCACGGCGGCTCCGACGGTATCCGGATCCGGGGCTTCGAAGGGATGACACCCTCTCCGTAAACCGGAAAGAGGCGGGAATCTTGTCGGATTCCCGCCTCTTTCGTGGTTGACCGCCGGAGGTCGGAGCGCTTATTTTGCGAGGCGTTTGTTCAGTTCCTCGGCATAGGCGTCCCAATCGGTGATCGGGCGCCGTGCAACACCCGACTCCACGGCTGCCCGGGCTACGGCCGTCGAGATCCGGACCAGCAGTCGCGGATCCAGCGGCTTGGGAATCAGGTAGCCGCGGCCGAACTCCAGACTCTCCACTCCGTAGGCCTTCAGAACCGGTTCGGGAACCGGTTCGCGGGTCAGATCGGCCAGGGCGTGTGCCGCGGCCAGTTTCATAGCCTCGTTGATCTTCGTGGCCCGTACGTCGAGTGCTCCGCGGAAGATGTAGGGGAATCCCAATACGTTGTTCACCTGGTTCGGGTAGTCGGAACGCCCCGTAGCGAAGATGATGTCCTGTCGTGTAGCCATCGCCGTCTCGTAGGCGATCTCCGGGTCGGGATTGGCCAGCGCCATAACGATCGGATCCGCGGCCATCGTCCGCAACATTTCGGGTTTCAGCGTATCGGCCTTCGAAACCCCCAGGAAGACATCGGCACCCTCGACCGCTTCGGCCAGCGTCGAGATCTTCCGCGTGGTGGCGAACTCCCGTTTCATGCGGTTGATGTCTTCGCGGTAGATTGTCACCACGCCGTGGCTGTCGCAGAGCGTCACGTTTTCGTGGCGGACTCCCAGGGCGACGAAGAGTTTCGCACAGGCAATGGCGGCGGCTCCCGCACCGTTGACCACCACGTGCAGTTGCCGGAGATCCTTGCCGGCGATCTTTGCACCGTTCAGCAGTGCGGCCGATGAGATGATGGCCGTACCGTGCTGGTCGTCGTGCATGAGCGGAATGTCCAGCTCTTCACGCAGTCGGGTCTCGATCTCGAAACACTCCGGAGCCTTGATATCTTCGAGGTTGATGCCTCCGAAGGTCGGGGCGATGGCCTTCACCGCGCGGATGAACTCTTCGGGATCCGTGGCGTCGACCTCGATGTCGAAGGCATCGATCCCGGCATAGGTCTTGAAGAGCATGCTCTTGCCCTCCATGACCGGCTTGGCGGCCAACGGCCCGATGTTTCCAAGCCCCAGGACCGCCGTGCCGTTCGAAATCACCGCCACCAGATTGCCTTTGCCTGTATAGGCATAGACATCGTCGGCATGGGCCGCAATGGCACGCGAAGGTGCCGCTACGCCCGGGGAATAGGCCAGTGAGAGGTCGTAAGGGGTTTGATAGGGCTTCGTGGGCACGATGCCGATCTTGCCGGGATGCCCTTCGCTGTGGTAGCGCAGCGCCGCTTCATCGAGTTTCGATTTGGTATCCATCTGTTTGCCGTTTTTGAAGTCTGTTGTTTCTTGAGACGTGTTTCGACAAATATACAACAATTATCCGGCAAATAGTAAATATTTTTAGATTTTTTGGTAAAATTTTTAGAAATACACCCGCAGGCCTCCTCCGAACTGGATGCTCAGGACGCCGCCGACGTTGAGCTCCACGCCGTCTCCCACATCCGGAGAGCCGACGATCAACCATTGTCCCCGGATCTCGGCCGAAACTCCCAGCCAGCGGGTCAGCATGAACTCCACGGAGGCTCTTTCGTGCAGTCCGACACCGCTTCGGTGGGCTGAAATGTCGCCATAGCCGCGCACGTAGCGTCCGTAGCCGATACCGGCGGCTTCACGGAAGATCCAGCGGCGCCCGGCCTGCTGACGGGCAACGAATTCCGGAGCGATGTAGTGCAGGCGCGAGGTGCGGGAGATCCCGTTGCGCCGGGCTGCAATGAATCCTCCGGTGTAGATCACACCCACGCCCAGACCCCGACGGGAGGTCCAGTTGTATCCCAGGGCAAGATCGAATCCTTCATTGAGCGATCCGGAATCGCTCGGTTTGAAGTGGAGGGTCGAGAGGATGGCCAAGTAGCCCGCATTGGCAAACAGGGTATGTTGCGACTTGTTGCGCGGAACGAGGCGCGTTTTCGGTGCGGGGTGTTCCGTCACGGCGGCGGTCTCTGCGAGGACGGGGGTGGTTGCCGGAGTAATGGTGGTGACGGCCGGTTCCGATGCGGTTGCCGGTGGCTCCGATGCAGGTGCGGTTGTCTGCGTCCGGCCGGCAAACGGCAGCAGCATGAGCATAAGTAGCAGGGGGATCGTTTTCATGGGTTGTCTGTTTTCCGGGGTATTCCGCGGTGTGTTCGAATTTGTTGCGACGGTTGGAAACTTGCTCCGTTCTGCTTCGGTTGTAGGGCAGCCCGGTGCGATTCCGTGCGGTCCGGCGTGGTGCGTTGTAGCACGATGCAGCCCGGTGCGATTCTGTGCGGCCCGTCGTGGTCTTGTGCGCTTCGTTGTGGCTCGGTGCGGACCTCTGCCGCCCCCCCCCCGATCAGAAGAGCGTCGTCTCTCCGCTTCCGGGGGGGGTGAAGCCCAGATGCTCCCACGCCAGAGGGGTTGCTTCCCGCCCCCGGGGTGTACGCTTGAGGAATCCCTCCTTGATGAGGAACGGTTCGTAGACCTCTTCGATCGTCCCGGCCTCCTCGCCGACGGCCGTGGCTACGGTGTTCAACCCCACGGGCCCGCCGTTGAACTTCTCGATGATCGTTCCCAGGATCTTGTTGTCCATCTGGTCCAACCCCCGCGAATCGATGTTCAGGGCCGAAAGGGCGATACGGGTGATGGGAAGGTCGATGTGTCCCTCCCCCTTGACCATGGCGAAGTCCCGCACACGCCGCAGCAGGGCGTTGGCGATACGCGGCGTGCCGCGCGAACGAAGGGCTACCTCCCGGGCCGCCTCCTCGTCGATCGGAACGTCGAGAATCCGGGCCGAACGCCGGACAATCCCCGCCAGAACCGGTGCGTCGTAATACTCCAGATGGCACTGGATGCCGAAACGCGCCCTCAGCGGCGAAGTCAACAGACCGCTGCGCGTCGTGGCTCCGATGAGCGTGAAGGGGGCCAGCTCGATCTGGATCGAACGGGCCGAAGGCCCCTTGTCCAGGACGATGTCGATCTTGAAATCCTCCATGGCCGAATAGAGGTACTCCTCGACAATGGGACTCAGACGGTGGATCTCGTCGATGAAGAGTACATCTCCCGGATTGAGGTTCGTCAACAGTCCCGCCAGATCGCCCGGCTTGTCCAGCACGGGACCCGAGGTGACACGCAGCTGCGCACCCATTTCGTTGGCGATGATGTTTGCCAGGGTTGTTTTGCCCAGTCCCGGAGGTCCGTGCAGCAGCACGTGGTCGAGCGAGTCGCCGCGCATGAGCGCCGCCTTGATGAAAACCCGCAGATTGTCGACGATCTTGTCCTGTCCGGAGAAGTTCTCCAACTCCTGCGGGCGGATCTTGTTCTCGAATTCGAGATCGCTTTCGGTATTGCGTACGATGGACATGCTACAAAGATACGCTTTTTCGGCGAATCCCGTTCCGCGGAGGATAAAAAATCCGGCCCGTCGTGTAACGGCGGGCCGGATCGACTGCCGCGCGGGAGTGGCTACTCCTCCCCGGGCAGATCGAGTTTCAACTCCTGGTTCCCGTTCTCGCGCGTCGGGATCAACAGATTGATACCCTTCTTGCCCTCCAGCTCCGAGGCAATGCCCGACAGGTCGAACGAGATGTAGAATCCACGGTCGGGACCTCCCGTATCGTCGCCGTCATCGTGCAGAACCACGACGTTGAGGTAATTTTCGTCGCCGTGTTCGAATGGGGTCGTACCGGTCTTGTCGACGGCCAGCGTGAAGGTGTGCTTCGAGTTGCTGCGGCACGAATAGAGTGCATAGAAGGTCAGCCATTCGTTCGAAAGATTGAACGTCCCGACGGTATAGCCCGTCTTGGCGTCACCCAGCTCTTCGAGCCGGGCGGTGTTGTCGACAATCTCCGACGTTCCGGCGTAGATGTGTTCCACGGCATAGAGCGCAATGTTGTAACGATAGCCGGGAATGGTCTCGTTGAGCAGCGAGAACCAGATGATGGCCCGCTGCTTCGTGCCGTCCGTGGCGGGGCGATAGGCCGGAACCCGCGTCTTGTCGCTCGGATAGAGCTTGTCGCCGTTGTCGCGCAGGAAATAGTAGTCGCCGCCGTCGAGCGGGCAGACGGTCGTGATCAGCGGGGTATTGGTCGGATAGTCCCCGTCGTCATCGTTACAGGAGGCGAACCCCAGCATCGTCAACGCCCCCAGCAGGAATAAACCGAATTTTTTCATATTCTCCTTATTTTATGTTACCTTTCGCCCTTAAAAACGCGCGATTAGGCAAATACTGCATGTCGGGGGAAAATTTTTTCTTCTTCGTGCAGTCTTTTTCCCGCTTGCGCATTTATAAAGGTGGAACGACCGATGCAGATGGAGGAACAGATACTGGCCGAAGGGTGCCGGAAGGGCGACAACGCTGCCCGCAGGGAGCTGTATGATCGCTATGCCGCACGGCTTTTGGCGATCTGCGTGCGCTATGTCGGCGACCGTGCCACGGCCGAGGACCTCATGC
>CALUKK010000135.1 GCA_944321205.1 uncultured Alistipes sp. | reverse complement strand
CGAAGACCCGTTTGCCGAACTTCTCGTCCAGTTCGGCCTGGTTGCCGGCGGCAATGTCGGTGATGTACTTCAGATCCTCCCGCTCGGTGAGCGCCTGCAGCAGTCCGGCCTCGTCGATCACCTCCTTGCGCGCGGTGTTGACCAGCGTGGCTCCCTTGGGCATCGACATCAGCAGCCGGTAGCCGATCGAACCCTTGGTCTGCTCCGTGGCGGGAATGTGCAGCGACAGGTAGTCGGCCCGCTTGTAGAGCTCCTCAACCGACGAGACCTGCTCAACGCCGTCAGCGGCAAAGACCTCCGGATCCGTCAGGAAGGGATCATAGGCCACCACGTTCATCCCCAGCGCCTTGCCCTTGCGACCAACCAACCGGCCGACATGACCGTAGGCGTGGATGCCCAGCGTCTTGCCCTGGATCTCCGAGCCCGTCCCGGGCGTAAAGCGGTTGCGGGCCATGTAAATCATCATCGCAATGGCCAGTTCGGCCACGGCGTTCGAGTTCTGACCCGGAGTGTTCATCACCACGATGCCGCGCTCCGTAGCCGCCGCGAGATCCACGTTGTCATAACCCGCACCGGCCCGGACCACGATCCGGAGATTGGGTGCGGCGGCAATCACCTCGGCGGTGACCTTGTCGCTGCGAACGATCAGCGCATCGGCCGTGGCTACAGCCTCCAGCAACTGTGCCTTGTCGGTATATTTTTCAAGGAGCGCCAGTTCATAACCGGCCATTTCGACGATCTCGCGGATGCCGTCGACCGCCTTTTTGGCAAAAGGCTTCTCCGTAGCTACCAGTATCTTCATGGGTTTCAAAATTTCGTTGTTCAACACTTCTTGACTGTCCCACGCCCGGACTTCCCCCGTGAGGGTGTCGTATCCGGTCGGGACGCGCGTGACGAGCGGCATGGGCGTCTGCTATTTGGCGTGTTTTTCGGCGAATTCCTGCATGCACTCCACCAGCACGCGCACGCTCTCGATCGGAAGGGCGTTGTAGCACGAGGCACGGAAACCGCCCACCAGCCGGTGACCCTTGATGCCGACGATGTCGCGGCTCTTGGTGAACTCCAGGAACTCGGGAGCCAGATCCTCGTATCCGGGCTGCATGACGAAGCAGATGTTCATCAGCGAGCGGTCCTCCTTCTCGACCGTGCCGCGGAACAACGGGTTGCGGTCGATCTCGTCGTAGAGCAGGGCAGCCTTCTCCCGGTTGCGGCGGTAGATTTCGGGAACGCCGCCGATCGACTTCAGCCAGCGCAGCGTCTCCATCAGCACATAGATCGGGAAGACGGGAGGCGTGTTGAACATCGAGTTGTTCTCCACGTGCGTACGGTAGGACATCATCGTCGGAAGGTCTCGCACGATGCGGTCGAGCATCTCCTCGCGGATGATGCCGAAGGCCACGCCCGCAGGCGCCAGATTCTTCTGCGCACCGCCGTAGATCATGGCGTATTTCGATACGTCGACCGGACGCGACAGAATGTCGGACGACATGTCGGCGATCAGAGGCACCGGAGAGGTCAGATCCTCATGATACTCCGTACCGTAGATCGTATTGTTCGAGGTGATATGCACGTAGTCCAGATCCTCCGGGATGTCGAATCCCTTCGGAATATAGGTGAAGTTGCGGTCCTCGGAGCTGGCCAGCACCTCCACTTCGCCATAACGTTTGGCCTCCTTGATGGCCTTCTTCGACCACACACCCGTATTTACATAGCCGGCCTTCGTACCCAGAAAGTTCGCCGGCACCTCATAAAAATAGGTGCTCGCACCGCCTCCCAGGTAGATGATCTTGTAGTTGTCGGGAATGTGGAGCAGTTCGCGGAACAGCGCATCGGCCTCCGCCATCACGGCATCGAAATCCTTCGTCCGATGCGAAATCGAAAGAATCGAAAGTCCCGATCCGTTGAAATCGAGTACGGCCTTCGCCGCATTTTCGATCACTTCGTCCGCCAAGATGGACGGTCCCGCATTGAAATTGTGCTTTTTCATAGGTTTAACGTTATGTGATTAATGATCCGAGCTCAAACTGTTAGTTTACTAACACAAATATAAATAAAAAAAATTTAAAAAAGCAATCTTCGCCAAATAAATTTCATTCCGCAGGGGGATTCGTCGCCTTTTTGATTTGTTTTTACTACTTTTGTTCCCGAAATCAAGCAAGGCTGACCTATGATCAAATCCATGACCGGCTTCGGTAAAGCCGAGGTCGAAATCCGAAATAAAAAAATCACCGTCGAGATCCGGTCGCTCAATTCCAAGCAGTTGGACCTCGCACTCAAGCTTCCGGCCATCTACCGTCAGTCGGAATACGAGATCCGCAATCTGATCCAGCAGCGGTTGCAGCGCGGAAAGGTCGACCTCTTCGTCACCGTCGAGTCGCAGGCTGTCGAGACCTCGGCACACATCAACCGCGAAGTCTTCGCCGCCTATGCCGAACAGCTGCGCGAGGCGGCCGCCGGTGCCGGTCTGGACTGCCGTGCGGCAGGGTGGGATGCCGCGGCGCTGCAGACGCTCATGCGCCTGCCCGACGTCGTTTCGACGGAGGCCGAGACGATCTCCGACGAGGAGCACGCCGCCCTGCTCAAGGCCGTCGGGGAGGCCGCCTCGCGGCTCGACGCCTTCCGCGTGCAGGAGGGCGCCACACTCATCGCCGACCTGCTGCGCCGTGTCGATCTGATCGAACAGTACAAGAACGAGGTCGTACCCTTTGAGCAGGCACGCACCCAGACCATCCGGGCCCGCATTCTGGACAACCTCTCGAAACTCCCCGTCGAGGTCGACCGCAACCGCCTCGAACAGGAGATGATCTTCTACCTCGAAA
>CALUKK010000134.1 GCA_944321205.1 uncultured Alistipes sp. | reverse complement strand
ACATAAGGCTTTTTGCTTGTTTTGGCGCTTCCCTTTCCTGCGCCCTGGGGTGGAAGAAGGGGCTCGAACCCTCGGCCTTCGGAACCACAATCCGACGCTCTAACCAACTGAGCTACATCCACCATGTTGATACGTTCCCCGTATCGGTTTGCAAAGGTAATATGTTTTTTCATTCCGTGCAAAAAAATCGACCGGAAAATGTCGGGGAATTTGTCGTGGCTGTCAAAATGGCAGTCGCTCCTGCTTGTTTGTCACCTTGGAACTGCCAAAATCCACTTGGCACATCTATTGTTGGGTTAAAGGGTGCTTGTCAAAGCGATTTATAATATAATTTGAAAAATATATAACAATTAAAATCTAAAAGCTATGAACGTAAAACCCTTATCGGATCGCGTGCTGATTCTCCCGAATCCCGCTGAGGAAAAGACCGCCGGAGGATTGATCATCCCCGACACGGCAAAGGAAAAACCCCTGGCTGGTAAAGTGGTGGCCGTAGGTCCGGGCACCTCGGAGGTCAAGATGGAGGTGAAGGTCGGAGATCAGGTCCTCTACGGTAAATACGCCGGACAGGAGATTCAGATCGACGGCGAGACCTATCTGATCATGAAGCAGAACGACATTCTGGCAATCATCTAATATTTTAATACGCAGACAACCATGGCAAAAGATATCAAATACAATGTGGAAGCGCGTGAACTCCTCAAGGAGGGTGTCGATGCGCTGTCGAATGCAGTCAAGGTGACGCTGGGCCCGAAGGGTCGCAACGTCATTATCGATAAGAAATTCGGAGCTCCCCAGATCACCAAGGATGGTGTGACGGTAGCCAAGGAGGTCGAGTTGGAGGATGCTTTCGCCAACATGGGCGCGCAGATGGTCAAGGAGGTTGCTTCGAAGACCAACGACGATGCCGGTGACGGTACGACGACCGCTACGGTGCTTGCCCAGTCGATTATCGGCGTGGGACTCAAGAACGTTACTGCCGGTGCCATCCCGATTGATCTCAAACGCGGTATTGACAAGGCCGTAGCCAAGGTGGTCGAGTCGTTGCGCGAGCAGAGCCAGGAGGTCGGTTCGGACTTTGCCAAGATCGAGCAGGTAGCCACCATTTCGGCCAACAACGACCAAAATATCGGTAAGCTCATCGCCGAGGCGATGGCCAAGGTCAACAACGAAGGTGTGATCACCGTCGAGGAGGCCAAGGGTACCGAGACCCATGTTGAGGTGGTCGAGGGTATGCAGTTCGACCGGGGTTATATCTCGGCCTACTTCATCACCGATCCCGAGAAGATGGAGGCTCAGTTGGAGAAGCCTTACATCCTGATTACCGACAAGAAGATCTCTACGATGAAGGAGTTGATGGGCGTGCTGGAGCCGGTGGCTCAGAGCGGTCGTGCAATGCTGATCATCGCCGAGGATGTCGATGGTGAAGCGCTGTCGGCCCTGGTGGTCAACAAGCTGCGCGGTACGTTGAAGATCGCCGCCTGCAAGGCTCCTGGCTTCGGTGACCGCCGCAAGGAGATGCTTGAGGATATCGCCGTGCTGACGGGTGCTACCGTGATCTCGGCAGACAAGGGCATGAAGATCGAGGATACGACGCTCGACATGCTGGGTACGGCCGACAAGGTCACGCTGAACAAGGAGAACACGACGATCGTCGACGGTGCCGGCAAGAAGGAGGCCATTGCCGCCCGTGTTGCCCAGATCCGTGCTTCGATCGAGAAGACTACGTCGGACTACGACAAGGAGAAGCTCCAGGAGCGTCTGGCCAAGTTGGCCGGCGGTGTGGCTGTTCTCTACGTGGGTGCCACGACGGAGGTCGAGATGAAGGAGAAGAAGGACCGCGTCGACGATGCACTGGCCGCAACGCGTGCTGCCGTTGAAGAGGGTATCGTTCCGGGTGGTGGCGTTGCCTACATCCGTGCTACGGCTGCTCTCGAGGGCATGAAGGGCGACAACGAGGATCAGACGACCGGTATCCAGATCGTAAAGCGTGCCATCGAGGAGCCGTTGCGTCAGATCGTGGCCAATGCCGGTGGGGAAGGCTCGGTGGTTGTCAACAAGGTGCGCGAGGGCAAGGGTTCCTTCGGTTACAACGCCCGTGACGACAAGTACGAGGATCTGCTCGCTGCCGGTATCATCGACCCGACGAAGGTATCGCGTGTGGCTCTGGAGAACGCCGCTTCGATCGCCTCGATGTTCCTGACGACGGAGTGCGTGCTGGCCGAGAAGAAGGTTGAGCAGCCTGCACCTGCGATGCCGGCCGGCGGTATGGGCGGCATGATGTAATGATCGGCCGCTGTCAGCCGACAGCATAAACGAAACCGGGACACTCGTTATCGAGTGTCCCGGTTTTTTTGTGCCCGGTTTCAGCCCCCCCCCTCTCCATTCAGTCTTTTATCGCGTTCCGGCCGGAGCTGGGACATCCCGCCGGACGTGTGATTTGACTCCGTACAATTTACGGTATCCAGCGGACAATCCCCTCGACGGGGTGGCTTCCCAGCCACGCCTCGAACGCTGCAGGGTCGCGTACGCCACCCTCCAGTACTGCCCGGTAATAGGCGATTCCGGGGATCTTTACCGTGTCGGGCGTTTCGTATTTCAGCCGCAGGATCGCTTCTCGCGTCTCGTCGGTCAGCACTGCGGCGATACGGTCGGCCACCCGTTCGAAATAGCCCGCCCAGGGCGAATTCTCCGCCAGGTGGATCATGTCGATCTGCCAGCGGCGGGCGTCGCCCTCTTCATACAACGCGTGCCACTCCAGACAGCCATCCTCGGCATCGAGCAGATTGGCGTATTCTACGCGGCGGATCCGTGGATCGGAGGCGATCCGTGTCATGGCCGCAAAGCTGTCGGATACGCGCAGTGGTGCGGGAGAGTAGATGTGCAGGTCGATGTCGAGGTGTTTTACAAGCAGTCCCGAGCGGAGTGAGCCCACCACTTCGGCGCGGGCTCCGACGGCCTGCCACGCCTCGCAGAGCCTCGTCTCGCGGATGATCGCGCGGGCACGACGCTGGTTGGCCTCGGTAAGGGCGAGGATCTCCCGAATGGGGGTTGTGGCTGATTCCATGATGTGTTTCAATAGGTATGGTGCAGGGTGTCGGGTCCGAACAGGTGGGCTCTGCCCAAGGTGGCCCCTCCCCTTCATGCTGCCCGGCTCTGTCCCGTTTATGAAAAATCCCCGGAGGAGATGACCGCCGGGGATGGATCGTTCGGGCGATTGTCGTTCGCTATCTTCCCAGCAGGATCCGGGCCTGCGCGACAGCGGCCTGTGTTACCTGTGACCCGGAGAGCATCTTGGCAATCTCGGCAATGCGGTCGTCATCGCTCAGCCGCGTAATCTCCGTACGACTGTTGCGTTTGTAGACCACGAAGTGTGCCGAACCCTTCGAGGCCACCTGGGGCAGATGGGTGATGTCGACCACCTGCATCGAGGCGGCCAGCGACTCAATGATCTCGCCCATGGCATCGGCAATACGGCCCGAAACACCCGTGTCGATCTCGTCGAAGATGATCGTCGGCAGTTGCATCCGCTTGGCCAGCATGGCCTTCAGGGCCAGCATCACGCGCGAAAGCTCTCCTCCCGAGGCGATCCGCTCGATGGGTTGCGGCGTCATGCGTGCATTGGCCGTGAAGAGGTACTGTACCTGGTCGCGCCCCGTCCGATCCAACTCCGTGCGGGGGGTCAGCACAACCTGAAATACCGTTTCGGCCATACCCAGTTTGGCCAGCGTAGCCAGAATCTCCTTTCCGAATCCCGAGGCGGCCTTCTCCCGGGCCTTGTGCAGTCGTTCGGCCAGCGTCTCGGCCTTTTCGGTCGCCTCCGCAAGAGCCTTCCCGGCCTCGGCGATCGCCTCGTCACCGTGGACAATGGCGGCCAGCTGCGCCGCACTCCGTTCGCGCAGGGCGATCAGTCCGGCCTCGTCGGACACGTGGTATTTCTGTTGCAGGGCAATCAGCGTATCGAGACGTGCCGAGAGTCTGGCCAGCCGTTCGGGATCGGCATCGAGCCGCTCGCTTTCGTCGGCGGCCGACGCATCGATATCCTTCAGCTCCTCGAGTACGGCATGGATCCGGTCGGCATATTCGCCGGCCGTGGGGTAGTGGTCGCGCAGGTGGCTGAGGTTGTTTTCGGCGTTTTTCAACTGCATCAGCACGCCGGTCTCGTCGCTGTCCAGCGCATTGCGCAGTTCGGTCAGCGTCTCGCCGATGCGGTCGGCGTTCTCCAGTACGGCAAGCTCCTCCTCCAGTTCGGCCTGCTCGCCTTCGCGCAGGGCGGCAGCCGTCAGCTCGTCGGTCTGGAAGCGCAACCACTCCTCGTCGCGACGGCCGCGCTCGGCCTCCTCGCGCAGGGTGTTCAGCCGGCGGCGCAACTCGCACATCCGGTCGTATTGTTCGCCGTAGCGGGCCAGCAGTTCGCCGTTCCCGGCTACGGTGTCGAGGGCCGACGTGCGGAACTCTTCCGACGTCAGGATCAGATTCTGGTGTTGCGAGTGGATGTCGATCAGCCGGGTCCCGAGTTCGCGCAGTTGGGCCAACTGGACCGGAACGTCGTTGACGAAGGCCCGGCTCTTGCCTGCCGGGGTGATGATGCGCGTGAGGGTGGTCTGCGGCGCATAGTCCAGATCGTTCTCCTCGAAGAACCGCTCCAGATGGCTCCCCGAGAGGTCGAAGATCCCCTCGACGCTGCAGTTGCGGGTCGTATCCTTCATGGCCGCCCCGTCGTTCTTGGCTCCCAGCAGCAGCCCCAGCGCTCCGAGCAGGATCGATTTGCCGGCTCCCGTCTCACCCGTAATGATATTCAGGTGGGGATCCAGCTCCATTTCGAGCTTGTCGATAAGCGCGTAATTTTCAACCGACAGACAACGCAACATATCTTTTAACGGAATTAACGTTTTTCAATCGCAAACATCCGGGAAAAAGCGGTGGATACACTCCGATCAGCGGGCGAACAGCCCTTCGATCCGGTCGGCAATACGTGCGGCCACTTCCCGCTTCGTCAGCAGCGGCAACTCTTCGCACCCCGAGCGGTCGATAAACGTGACTTTGTTGGTATCTCCGCGGAATCCCGCTCCGGCATCCCGGAGCGAATTCAACACGATGAAGTCGAAATTTTTCTTCTCGAGTTTTGACTGGGCATGTGCCTCCTCGTCGTCGGTCTCCAGGGCGAAACCGATCAACAGCCGGTTTCCCTTGCGGGCGCCCAGTTCGGCGGCGATGTCACGCGTACGGCGCAGGCGGATGCACATCTCACCGTCGCCCTTCTTGAGCTTGGTGGCGGAGACGCTCTCGGGCGTGTAGTCGGCCACGGCGGCACACATCACGGCTCCGTCGGCCGTGTCGAAGGCCTTTACCGCAGCTTCGTACATCTCGGCAGCCGAGAGAACATCCACCCGTTCGACTCCCGGCGGTACGGGCAGGGCCGTACGTCCCGAGATGAGTGTCACGTCGGCACCTCGCGAGGCCAGCTCTCCGGCAATGGCATAGCCCATCTTGCCCGAGGAGTGGTTCGAGATGAAGCGCACGGGATCGATCGCCTCGATTGTGGCTCCGGCCGTGACGATCATCCGTTTACCGGAGAGAGTCTTTTTTTCTTCCTTCGGCTCGGAGAGCAGTTGTCCGACGAATTCCGCAATCTCTTCGGGTTCGGCCATCCGTCCCTTCCCGCTCAGACCGCTGGCCAGTTCCCCTTCCCCGGGCTCGACGATCCGTACGCCGCGGGCCGCCAGCGTGCGGAGATTCTGCTGTGTGGCCTCGTGGGCATACATGTCCAGATCCATGGCCGGAGCCACCACCACCGGACACCGGGCCGAAAGATAGGTCGTCAAGAGCAGATTGTCGGCCACGCCCGTGGCCATCTTGGCCAGCGTATTGGCCGTGGCGGGGGCGATCACGTAGCAGTCGGCCCATTCGCCCAGCGAAACATGGGAGTTCCACGCCCCGTTCTCCGGGTTGAAGAACTCCACGAGAATGGGTCTTTTCGAGAGCGTGGCCATCGTCAGCGGCGTGATGAACTGCTTGGCAAGCGGCGTCATCACCACCTGGACCTCGGCGCCTGCCGTCTTCCATAAACGACACAGCATGGCAGCCTTGTAAGCCGCTATGCTGCCCGTGATGCCCAACAGAATGTGACGACCGGCCAGCCTCTGGCCCGTCGCGGTTGCGGAAGCCATTGTCGTGGTGTTAGATCTCCTTGAAGGTGCCGTCCTTGCCCTCCTTGTAGACCAGTTCGTGATCGAGGAACTCCTCGGTGGCGATGATCGTCGGTTTGGGCAGCCGCTCGTAGTAGCGCGAAATCTCGATCTGCTCCCGGTTCTCGAAGGTCTCCTCCATGGTGTCGGTCGGCGACGAGAAGTCGGCGAGCTTGCGGTTGAGTTCGGTCTTGAGCTCCGTGGCGATCTGATTGGCGCGGCGGGCGATGATGTTGATGCTCTCGTAGACGTTTCCGGTCTCCTTGTCCAGATCCACCAACTTGCGGGTGATGGTGTTGTTGGGGATGTTCTTCTTGATTTCCATCTTATATGTTGTTGTCCTTGTTGTTGCGGTCAAGATAGTCTCGGGCGTGTTGTGCCATGCGGTCGAGTCCCTTGATGTGGGTCGACTCGGGGAACTCCTCCTTGAAGGAGAGGTAGGAGTCGAGCATCGCCAGGTAACGGTCCGTCTGTTTGTCGGCAATGGAGTTGCTGGCAAAACGATAGCTGGCCTCGACGATCAGATACATGATCTCTTCCCGGTGTTTGCTTTCGGGGTACTCCTTCAGGGCGTTTTTCAGCGAGACAATGGCCGATTTGTAGCGTCCGATCTTATAATAAGTGTAGGCATTCAGATAGGCCTTTTCGTGGAGTCGTTCCGTGAGTTCGCCGTTGATCTTCCTGAACTCCTCGATCCGTGTGCTCTCGGGATACCGGGAGATGAATTCGTTGATGGCGATCAGGGCCTGTCCGGTCATGGTTTGATCCCGGGAGGGTGCCGGGGACAGGAAGTAGAAGCAGAGGGCATACATTCCTTCGGCATCCTCGATGAAGGCGCTGCGGCCGAATTTGCGGCGGAAATCGTCGAGCTGCGTCGAGGCCGTTTCATAATCGCGGTTTTTGTAGTGGCAGCGAGCCTTGTAGAAGGAGACGGTATCTTCGCGCGAAGTTCCCTGATAGTAGTGTTCCACGCCTTCGAAGAGGGTGATGGCCCGTTGCCATTTGCCGATTTCGTAATACTCCAGCGCCTTGCTGTAGATCAGGTCGGGCTGCCCGCTTTTCAGGAGTGCATTCATGCCGGAGCATCCGCAGAGGAAGATCGCTGCCGCCACGGCGCACAGGGCGTATGAGAAAGTCTGCTTCATTTGAGAATCTTTTACGGCGCTTTATCGCGCAAAGTTACGCATAAATTAACGATTTGCAAAAAAAAATATTGCTCGGAGCGTTGTTGAAAGCGGCCTGTTTGTGGTATCTTCCTGCTGCGGGGGTGAAAATCCGCGGGTAGAACGGGCGACATTGGCGCTGAAGAGGTTTTTCCGTATCCGGGAAGGGAAAAAGATTTGCAAATGTGGATAATCCTTTTTATCTTTGCCTTATATGACAATACGGGGTTCTGGCCTTTGCGGGTCAGGATTCTTCTTTTTTACGTTTTATTTTTTGGAGATCCCGTGCCGCGGGGCCTCCGGAGAATTGTTGAATTATGGCAAAAGAGACTATTTATCTGACCGCCGAGGGGTACAAGAAACTCAAGGACGAACTCGACCACATGCGTTCCGTCGAGCGCCCGGCCATTTCGGCTGCGATTGCGGAGGCCCGCGACAAGGGTGACCTTTCGGAGAACGCGGAGTACGATGCGGCCCGTGAGGCTCAGGGACTGCTGGAGATGCGTATCGCCAAGCTTGAGGATACGATCGCCAATGCGCGCGTGATCGACGAATCGAAGATCGACAAGAGCAAGGTGCAGATCCTGAGCAAGGTGACGCTGCTGAATCACAACAACAACAAGCAGATGACCTACACGATCGTGGCCGAGCACGAAGCCAATCTTCGCGAGGGGAAACTTGCGATCGGAACCCCGATTGCCAAGGCGCTGCTGGGTCACAAGAAGGGGGATCGGGTTGATGTGAACGTGCCGGCGGGTACGATTCATTTCGAGATTCTCGACATCTCGATCTGAGGTGCCGACCGGAGGGCCGGAAGAGTTGCTTGGGCCGGGCGAGCGGAAGAGTGGACCGGATCGAATAAAACGGCAGAACCGACAGCGCAGACCGGAGGACCTGTACGGGACGGGGTGAGCGGAAGAGTCGTCCGAAACCGATGCAAGCCGCGTAAACCTCCGGGAACCGTTTGGAACTGAGCATCTCGCAAAATGGACCTTCCCGAAATCGGAAACAGACATACGACCTACCTATTGGTGGGTATTTTTGCAGGGACCGCTTGTCGCGGTCCTTTTTTTTCGTAACTTCGCACTCAATGAAGATGCACCTCCGGATACGACGTTTCGTTGCAGGATTCCTGCTGTTTGCCCTGCTCGCGGCCTATGCGGGTCAGAAGGTGCATATCTACCTCGAAGATCATGCCCATTTCGCGGCGCATTGCGGTGATCTGATCCCCGACAACGGAGCCCGCGAAAGTGTGGTCGAGCTTTGCCCGGTCGATAACTATCACTTTTTCCCCTATCTTTCATCGGAACTGCCAGCACACGAGTTCTATTCCTCCGTGCTGGCCCTCCTCAGACCCGAGAGCACCCGGTGCAAATGTGGATTCCATCCGACCTGCCTCTCGTTGCGGGCACCTCCCCGGGGATGATTCCGGACCCCTCTCTGCGGTGCGGCTTCGGCCGTGCCGGCATGCGATCCTTTTCGTGAGGGTCCCGACCGGTCTGTCTTGGCAGCTCCGGCCCGCCTGCGGTCCGCCCGCCGGATCGGAATCATTCATCCACTAAAACACCATTTCCCATGAAACGATCCTTTTTGTCGGCACTTCTTGCGTTGTGCCTGACCCCCTTCAGTATACAGAGTGCCGAAGTTCCACGGAAGGCCACCGATGCCAACCTCTTTGGCCATGTCGTCGACCGTACGACGCATGAACATATCGCCTATGCCACGATTTCGGTCGTCGGCACGACCTTTGGAACGGTCACCGATGCCTCGGGCCACTATTTTCTGAAAAACCTCCCCGAAGGTGAACATCTCGTCGAGGTCCGGGCCCTGGGATATGCCGCCCAACAGACCTCCGTGACGCTCTCCCGGGGTTCGACCCTGGAGTTGAACTTCGAGGTCGAACAGAGCGGTATCTCGATGGATGAAGTCGTGGTTTCGGCAAGTCGTTCGGCGACCCTGCGGCGGGAGGCTCCGGCGTTGGTGAGTGTGCTTGACGCCGCGCTTCTCGAGCGCTCCAATGCATCGTGCCTGGCCCAGGGACTCTCGTTCCAACCCGGCGTGCGGGTCGAAGACGATTGTCAGAACTGCGGCTTCACGCAAGTGCGTATCAACGGCCTTGACGGCCACTATTCGCAGATCCTGGTCGATTCGCATCCGGTTTTTTCGGCGCTGGCGGGCGTCTACGGTCTGGAACAGATTCCTGCCAACATGATCGAACGGGTCGAGGTGCTGCGTGGCGGCGGCTCGGCTCTCTACGGCTCGTCGGCCATCGGCGGCACGATCAACGTCATCACCCGGGAACCGACGCGCAGCTCGGCGCAATTCTCGCATACGCTCCTGTCGCTCGGCGGCAGCAACACCTATGACAACAACACGATGCTCAATGCCTCGATCGTCTCCGAGAGCGGGCGGGCCGGCTTCGGAATCTTCGGGCAAAGCCGCCATCGCTCGGGTTATGACCATGACGGAGACGGCTTTACCGAATTGCCGCAACTCGAGAGCCGATCGGTGGGAATGCGCTCCTACTTCCGTACGGGAGCCTATTCGCGCATTACGGCGCAATACCACCATCTGAACGAATACCGCCGGGGTGGCGATCAGTTGAAACGGCCGCCCCACGAAGCCGACATTGCGGAACAGACCGACCATTCGATCGATGGAGGCAGTCTTTCGTTCGATCTTTCGTCGGCCGACCGGAGCAATCGTTTCAACGCCTATTTTTCCTTTCAGAACACGGCGCGCAAGAGTTATTATGGCAGCAAGCAGGATCCGTTGGCCTATGGAACGACCCACGATCTGGTCATGGCCTCGGGCTTGCAGTATGTCCACGCCTTCGAACGGTTGCTGTTCCTGCCTTCGGAGTTGACCTTCGGCCTGGAATACAGCTATGACGATCTCCATGACCGTTCGATCGGCTATGGTTTCGATACCGATCAACAGGTACATGTCGCGGGCTGTTATTTCCAGAATGAGTGGAAGAACGCAAAATGGTCGTTCCTGCTCGGAGGGCGTCTCGATAAACACAATCTGGTCGATCATGTGATCTTCAGTCCGCGTGTCAACGTGCGTTTCAATCCTTCGGAGTCTGTGAACCTCCGGGTAAGCTATGCCGGAGGTTATCGGGCACCGCAGGCGTTCGACGAGGATATGCACATTGCCATCGTGGGGGGCGAGCGGGTCCGGATTCGATTGGCCGACGGTCTTCGGGAGGAGCGTTCGCACAGTGTCAGCCTCTCGGCCGATCTTTACCGGAATTTCGGCTCGGTGCAGACCAATCTGCTGGTCGAGGGCTTTTATACCCGTCTTGATGACGTCTTCGCGTTGCGGGATCTTGAGCATGCGGCCGACGGTGGAAAGATCAAGGAGCGCTACAACGGTTCGGGCGCCACGGTAGGGGGTGTGAATGTCGAGGGGCGTGCGATCTTCACCCGCTGGTTCGAATTGCAGGCCGGAATGACCTGGCAGCGGAGCCGTTACGCCAAGCCCGAATCGTGGAGCGAGGATCCCGACGTGCCGCCCGTGCGACGGATGTTCCGTACGCCGGATCTTTACGGGTACTTCACGGCCTCGTTCAAACCCTGGCGGCGGTTGACGGCTGATGTAACCGGGACCTGTACGGGAGAGATGCTCGTCCAGCACATGGCCGGATCGGGCGTTGCCCGGGATGTGGCGGTCACGACTCCGTCGTTCTGCGACGTGCATCTGCGCGTGGGTTATGATTGGCGGATCTATCGGGAGATTACCCTGCAACTTTACGCCGGGGTGCAAAACCTCTTCAATGCCTATCAGCGGGATTTCGATCGCGGCGTTGACCGGGATTCGGGATATGTATACGGACCCTCGCTGCCGCGGAGCTGGTATGTCGGGGCAAAGATCAGTTTCTGAGACTTTGCTCCCGGATGTGAAGAGGCCCCGGACTTGGTCCGGGGCCTCTCTTTTGGAACTTGTGGAGTTCGGCTCTACAAGGCGTTGATTTCGTGAAGAACGCTGTTCGTCTTGTGTACGGCGGCGGCCGATGCGGCGAACTTCTCGGCCTCCTCTTTCGTCAGTTCCACCTCGACGATCTTCTCGATTCCTTTCCGTCCGATGATCGCCGGAACTCCGATACAGAGATCCGACTCTCCGTATTCGCCTTCCAGATAGCACGAGCAGGGGATCAACTTCTTCTGGTCATGGAGGATGGCCTCGACCATCATCGAGGCGGCGGCTCCCGGAGCATACCAGGCCGACGTGCCGATGAGTTTGGTCAGCGTGGCACCCCCGACCATGGTGTTCTGCACGGCCTCCTGGAGTTTCTTCTTCGAGGCGAACTGCGTGACGGGGACTCCGTTTACCGAGGCTTTCGAAAGCAGCGGAATCATGGTCGTATCACCGTGGCCGCCGATGACCATGCCGTCGACATTGTTGATGTTGGCTCCGGTCGCTTTGGCCAGGTAGCATTTGAAGCGTGCAGAATCGAGCGCTCCGCCCATGCCGATAATGCGGTTCTTGGGAAGTCCCGACGCCTTCAGCGCCAGATAGGTCAGCGTATCCATCGGATTGGCGACCACGATGATGATGGCGCGGGGCGAATATTGGATGACATTGGCGATTACGCCCTTCATGATATTGGCATTGGTGCCGATGAGTTCTTCGCGGGTCATTCCCGGTTTGCGGGGGATTCCCGAAGTGATGACCACCACGTCGGAATTGGCTGTCTTTCGGTAATCGTTGGTCGTTCCGACGAGTTTCGTGTCGAAGTCCATCAGGGTGGAGGTCTGGTACATGTCCAGCATCTTGCCTTCGGAGAGTCCCTCTTTGATGTCGATGAGGACCACCTTGCTTGCCACTTCGCGGCAAGCCATCACATTCGCACAGGTTGCGCCCACGGCGCCTGCACCTACGACAGTAACTTTTGACATAGTGGTATTGGTTTGGGTTGGTTATTTTCGGTTTTTGGGGGCTGGAGGTGTCCGCCGGGATCGGATTTACAAGTGTTTGCTGATCTGTCGATGGAACATTCCCTATTCTTTACTCAACTCAAATATAGTCTCTTCTGTACTATTTCTTTCGTTCACATCTTCCGCGTTTTTCGCATCCTTGTCCTTTCGGCACACCCTTTTCTCATCCATCTCTTCGTCACTCTTCCACATCTTTTTCCGCTCTCCCGGTCTCATTCAATGGCTTGCTGCCGTTCAAGGCATTATGGCTCTCCTTCACTTTGACCGAGGAGGTCGGATCCGTCCGGAAAACAAGGTATGGCGAACTGCATTTCCGATTCCTGTTCCGGGATATTTTTCCTCTCTGTTTCTCTCTTCTCTCTCCACCGGCTTTCGCTCACTCATTCCTCTCTCTTCTCTGTCCTTTCTCTCCCTCTCCTCTCTTTTTTCCTCTCTTCTCCTCTCTTCTCTTCCTTCTCCTCCCTCTCCTTTCTCTCTTTTGTCCACTCTCTCTCTTCGATCGTTCACTCTTTCGCACCTTTCACCTCGCACCCGTATTCTCGTGCGGGGTTTTCTCCTGAAGAGAGTCCATATCCCGGAGACGAACCTCTCCACCCCCTCTCGGGCTTGATCGGGATTACCCGATCAGCTTCTCATAGTCGGCGGGACTCAGCAAAGCGTCGTATTCGGCCGGATCGAACATCCGAACCTTGACAAGCCATCCCTCTCCGTATGCATCCTTGTTGACGATCGACGGATCGGCATCCACCGCAGCGTTGAACTCGATCACCTCACCACCCACGGGCAGAAAGGCATCGCTGACGGTCTTCACGGCTTCGATCGAGCCGAATACCTCTCCGGCGGCAAGCGTCTCGCCGACAGTCGGCACATCGACGAAAACAATGTCGCCCAATTGGCTTTGAGCGAAATCGGTAATGCCGACAACGGCTACATCGCCCTCGATGCGACACCATTCGTGGTCGTTCGAGTATTTCAAATTTGCAGGTACATTCATGGTGTTTATAAAATTTTTGTTAAAAATTCGGCTGTTTTTCTTTGCAAATATAATTGTTATTTTTGTAACAGCAAGGAAAATCGTTATAAAAATCATACAAAACCGGAGGAACCCCCAGACCTTTTTCCGCCGATCCTTCCGATTGTTGACAAAGCCCTTTCATACCGTCCGAGGCCGTGCGGCGAGGGCAGGACGCCTTCTCTCCTGCAAGTCGGGCGTACCTCGCCCGGAAGTCCGGTTTTGCCTGCCGGATCCTATTTGCGGAGGACGAATTCGATCTCCTTGAACAGATATTCCCTGCGTGAACCGTCGTCGTGACGCAGGATCAGTTCGCCCGAAGGCCGCACCCCCTCGATGACGGCATGGACCAGCCGACCGTCGGGGTACCGGAAAGGCCGTCGCACGCCGAGGTCGTACATCCGGTCGCGGTAGTCGCGTTGCAGGGCGTCGCGGTCGCCGTGTTCGAGCTGTTCGTAACGGGCCGTCATGCAGCGTTCGAAGGTTTCGAGCACCTCGCGGCGGTCATAGCGGCGGGAGGTGAGCTGGGCCATCGAGACGGGATTGGGCAGCGAGGGGTCGAACGTCGTCTGGTTGACGTTGATGCCGATGCCGAGCAGCGAGCGTGAAAGGGTCGAACCGGTATAGTTGTGTTCGATCAGTACGCCCTCGAGTTTGCGGTCGCCGGCATAGATGTCGTTGGTCCACTTGATGCGGGTCTCGATGCCGTAAACGGCAAACGTGTCGGTCAAGGCCACCGACAACGCCTCGCAGAGCAGAAACTGCTCTGCAACGGGCAGGAAGTGCGGTTCGACGACCATCGTGAAGGTGAGGTTCTCGCCTTCGGGGCTGAGCCACTGGTGGCCGCGCTGACCGCGTCCGGCGGTCTGGTGCTCGGCCCAGACGATGTCGCCATGGCGATATCGCGGATCGCGGGCGTCGTCGTTGGTCGAGGTAGTTGTGTCGAGGTGGTAGATCATGGCTCGGGAGTCGACGGTCAGATCGAGACGCCGAAGTCGCGCAGGGCGTCGTTCAGCGAGGTCTTCTTGTCGGTGGACTCCTTGCGTCGGCCGATGATCAGGGCGCACGAGACGCTGTATTCTCCGGCGGGGAACTGTTTGCGGTAGCTGCCCGGCACGACCACCGAACGGGCCGGCACATACCCCTTGTAGGTGACGGGTTCGGGACCGGTGACGTCGATGATGTGGGTCGAGCCGGTGATCACGGTGTTCGAGCCGAGAACGGCCTCGCGGCAGACGTGGGCCCCCTCGACGACGATCGAGCGCGATCCGATGAAGCAGTTGTCCTCGATGATGACCGGAGCGGCCTGCACGGGTTCGAGTACGCCGCCGATTCCCACGCCGCCCGAGAGGTGGACGTGTTTCCCGATTTGGGCGCACGAACCGACCGTGGCCCAGGTGTCGACCATCGTTCCCGTATCGACGTAGGCGCCGATATTGACATACGAAGGCATGAGGATGGCCCCCGGAGCGATGTAGGCGCCGTAGCGGGCCACGGCATGAGGCACGACGCGCACGCCCAGCTGTTCGTAGTCGTGCTTGAGCTCCATCTTGTCGAACCATTCGAGTTCGCCGGCCTGCATCTTGCGCATGGGCTGGATCGGGAAGTAGAGCAGCACGGCCTTCTTGACCCATTCGTTGACCTGCCACTC
>CALUKK010000133.1 GCA_944321205.1 uncultured Alistipes sp. | reverse complement strand
GATTCGTGCTCCACTGCAACAATACCCTGTGGTCCAAATGAAGTCCGCCGAGGCGGAAATCCTTGCGGGCATACACGCTCGTGAGGCTGACGCTTCCATCATACTGGGCGACGTTGCTGTCCGATCCGTAATAGATCTTGTTCGTCACGACGCCCTGCCACGCTCCCGCTTCGAATGCATAGTCGGGAACCGAAAACTTCACCTCCAACCGAGTCTCATTCTCCTTGTTCAAAGGAGTGTCCCATATATAATGGTTCGAGAATAGATTCTCCTGCCAGTAGTTCGGCGAACGGCGCTCCATCGTAAAGCGTCCTTCGAGAATCAGGGGGTGTCCGCGGAGATAACCTGTCAGTGCGAGGTGCGCACCCACGTCCAGGTCTCCGCCTCTGTATCCCGACGGGTAGAACTTCAGGTTCCCGCCCCAGTCGACATACTTCTTTATCTTGCCGCTGACGGAGCCGTACGCGAACCAGCTGGTCATGTGTTCCGTCGTGTACTTGCCCGTCAGGTAGTTGTCAAGTTTGAATTGCGAGTAGGTGTGCAGGTCGAGGCCCACGCCGGCATCGAGCGTGCCCACCACTCCGTTGCGGTCCCAGGGTTGCGCCTGTACGAATACGCGATTCGAGATGACCCGCTCGTAGATCGAGTCGCGCGTCTCCACCGGATTGATGTACCAGTGATCGTAGTAGTTGTGCTCGGCAGAGACGAAATTCCCGTTTTCATCCCGGTGATCCCGTTCGTTGGTATAGGGTTCGTTCAGGTCGGTGTAGATCTTGCTCCACGAACTGTACTCGAACGAATGACCCACATAGACGGCCGAAAGACCCGCCATCGAAAAGTCACTCTCGGTCAGCCGCTGCAACGGAATACCGTAGGACTGCGTCAGGAAGAAGCCGTTGTTGCGGTAGATGTTCCGCGCCTCGGCATCGGCCAGACGCATCGGCACACCCGAAGGCATGCTGAACGTCGTATCGGCGATGGCCCACTTGCCCACGACGCCGCCGTTCTCCTGCTGTTCGATATGGTTGTTGTAGTAACCCGCATGGACCGAATAGCGGCGGCCCGTATGGCTGAAGGCCAGCGAGAGGTTATGGTTTTTGGTCCGTGACCAGAGATACAGACCCCGGGTGCCGCGCGATTTGTAATCGACGTTGAAACCCGTGGTCGGGGAGATGTTCTGGGCCACCATGATCCCGAAATTCTCCTCCCGGTAACGCTTCTGACCCGACTCCGCGTAGTTCATCCGGATCATCGGCCGCTTCGTGTTGTAGAAGGGCACGTTCTCCATGTTGTAGGTGTACGCGTAGTAGGGACTCGCAAAACTGAAGTCAAAGAACTGCGGACGTCGGAAATAGTTCAACGGCAGCGACGTTTGTCCCAGGGCGCCCTGGGCGATGTCGCCCACATCCTCGCGATAGAACGGATAGTCGATCCGGTAATCGGTCAGGGTGGTGTCCAACGGTCCGATCTCCACGCGGTTGAAATCGCGCTTCACATACCACATGAAGTTGTTCAACGCGCGGATCGAGTCGCTGAAGAAATAGGACTCCAGCGGTTTTCGGATTTTCCGTTCCTGGGTGGTATCCTGAGGCTGCTCTTCGACCGGCGGCTCCTCACCGCTCTGTTCGAAGGGATTCGAGCCGTAGAGGTTCCCCGTCTGGCCGTTCCGCATGGCCCGTTGCAGGGTACTGGCATCGAAGCCCTGGGCCTGCAGCGCCGCGGGGGCGGCAAGCAGAAGCCCCAGCAGGAGCAGTGGCAATATGCGCTTCGAAAGTCTCGACATCACAACCAAAGAGCGGAAAACCGCGGCAAAGATAATTAAAATTTTTTAATTTCGCAACTATTTCTCTTTCTCACAGTCTCTTGCAGGGCAGACGAAGTGTTTCACGGCCGAGACCAGAAGATAGACCACGACGATGAGCGGAATGGCCCGGCCGCCCAGCACGACGAGCAGCACGGCACTCACGGCCAGGAATCCGTAACGCAATTCATTGCCCGCCCAGCCGAATCCGTGGAACTTCAGGGCAAACATCCTCAGGTCGGAAACCATCAGCCATGCGGTTCCCAACGCCACCAGCACAAGACTCTCCCGCGAAAAAACCATGCCGTAGCGTTCGGCCAACAGGCCGAGCGAGGCACAAAGCATCGCCGCAGCGGGAATCGGCAGCCCGAGGAACTCCGAGCGTTGCGTGTCGTCAACGTTGAAGCGGGCCAGACGGAGCGCCCCGCAGGCGGCGTAGAGGAAGACCACCAGGGCCGCAGCGCCGTCGGGCAGCCAATGCCCGGGCATCCCGGCATACAGGGCATACATCACGGCCGCGGGAGCCAGTCCGAAGGAGATGTCGTCGGCCAGCGAATCGAGCTGCAGCCCGATGGGCGAGGACTGATGCAGCAACCGCGCCACGAAGCCGTCGAAAAAGTCGAAAACGGCAGCCAGCACGATGAGCGCGAAGGCCAGGGTCAACTCCCCCCAGGCCAGGGCCGCAACCGTCGCAACCGAACCGCAGAGCAGATTCGCAAGCGTCAACAGATTGGGTATCGTGAACAGTTTGATCTTCATTCCCGGACAGAAAATTAATCACTCCAATAGGCGGCAAAGTTACTAAAATATTTTTATCTTTGTCGAAGTTAACTCCATATAATAACTTATGGCAAGCAATAAATATTGTGTCATCATGGCGGGAGGCATCGGAACCCGTTTCTGGCCCAAGAGCCGGCAGTCGATGCCCAAACAGTTCCTCGACATCCTCGGGACCGGAAAATCCTTCATCCGCCACACCTACGAACGCTTCGCAAAAATCGTCCCCCCGGAGAACTTCCTCGTGGTGACGAACGACAAATACAAGAAACTGGTGCTGGAGCACCTCCCCGAGATCGGAGAACGGCAGGTTCTGTGCGAGCCCGTCGGGCGCAACACCGCCCCCTGCATCGCCTATGCCGCCTATACGCTCATGAAGCTCAACCCCGATGCCGAGATGATCGTCACCCCTTCGGACCACCTGATCCTCAACGAGGACGACTTCCGCGCCATCATCGAAGAGTGCATCACCTTTGCCTCGGAGCACGATGCGCTGATGACCGTGGGGATCAAGCCCACACGCCCCGACACCGGATACGGATACATCCAGGTCTCCGACGCAAAGCCCATCAGCAAGGTGAAGTGCTTCACCGAAAAACCCAATCTCGAACTGGCCCAGACCTTCATCCAGTGCGGCGAGTTCTACTGGAATTCGGGCATCTTCATCTGGAAGGTCCGCTCGATCATCGAGGCCTTCGAGAAGTACCTCCCGGAACATCACGCCCTCTTCAGCAGCGTGATGCAGGCCGTGGGAACCCCCGACGAACGCCGCGTCGTGGAGATCGCCTTCTCGGAGTGCCGCGCCATTTCGATCGACTACGGCATCATGGAGAAGGCCGACAACGTCTACGTGCGTTGCGGGGAATTCGGCTGGAGCGATGTCGGAACCTGGGGGTCGGTCTATCAGCATTCGCGCAAGGACCGGTATGCCAACGCCATTCCCGAGGAGGGCTGCTATCTCTACGACACCCGTTCGTCGATCGTCTCGCTGCCCAAGGGCAAGATCGCCGTCATCAGCGGACTGAAGGAGTACATCGTCGTCGATACGGACGACGTGCTGATGATCTGCCCCCGCGCCGAGGAGCAGAACATCAAGAAGTTCATCGATGAAGTGAAATTCCACAATGGAGACAAGCATATCTGAGCTCTACGGGCTCTACCGTGCACATCCGCACATATCGACCGACACCCGGCGCATCGAGCCGGGTTCGATCTTCTTTGCCCTCAGGGGTGCCAATTTCGACGGCAACCGCTTTGCCGCCGAGGCACTCGAAAAGGGGGCCGAGGCAGCTGTCATCGCCGATCCGGCCGCGCTGACCGACCCACGCATGCGGCTGGTCGGCAACACGCTGTCGGCACTCCAGGAGCTGGCGCGGCTACATCGCCGCACGCTCGGCATTCCGATCCTCGCCATCTCGGGCAGCAGCGGCAAAACCACCACCAAGGAGCTCATCGCCCGCGTGCTGGCAAACCGTTTCCGGGTCTACGCCACGCAGGGCAACCTGAACAACCACATCGGCGTGCCGCTGACGCTGCTGGCCATGGACTTCCGGACGCAGTTCGGCATTGTCGAGATGGGGGCCAGCGCCTGCGGTGAAATCGCCCTGCTGGCCTCGATCGCCGAACCCGACTACGGTCTGCTGACCAACATCGGCCGGGCCCATCTCGGCGGATTCGGCGGTCCCGAAGGGGTGCGGCGCGGCAAGGGCGAACTGTTCGACTATCTGGCCGCCCACGGAGGCCGCGCCTTTGTGCTCTCGGACGACGAAACGCTCAACGCCATGGCCGCCGAACGGGAATCCCTGGCCGTGGAATACTATCCGGCGTCGCTGGCCGACGGTTTCGAAACCCACCTGGAGGGCAATTACAACCGCTTCAACGTGGCGGCCGCCGTGGCCGTGGGACGCCATTTCGGAGTCTCCGAGGCGGAGATCCACCGTGCCGTGGCCGACTACGTACCGGACAATCACCGCTCGCAACGCATCGAAACCGCCCGCAATACGGTCATTGCCGACTGTTACAACGCCAATCCGGGGAGCATGCGCGCCGCCATCGAGAATCTCCTTGCGGAGGAGCTCGGAGAACGGAAACATCGGGTGCTGATCCTGGGCGACATGCTCGAACTGGGCGAATGGTCGCTCTCCGAACACGGCACCGTCATCCGTCTGGCGGCCCGGGATCCCGAAGCGGAGCTGATCCTCGTCGGCGGGGAGTTCGCCCGGGCCTATGCGGCGCTTCCGGACCCTCCGGTCCGCGTGACACTCTGCCCCACACGCGAAGAGCTGCGCCATCTGCTGCAGACGGATCCCGTCCGGGATGCGCTGGTGCTGGTCAAGGGCTCCCATGGAATCGGACTGGAGAAGATCCTCGATCTGCTGTAACGCCCGTCGGCCGGGGAGGGGCTGTTGAGAGAGCGAGAGAAAAAAGAAGAGGAAAGAGAAGAAAAGCACACCCCAGGCAGGGAAGCCGGAGAGCGGCTCCGCACGGTCTCACACCGGGAAAGAGGCCCCGCACGCAGGTGTCGGGCCTTTTTCGCAGATTTTTCCGATTATTTTGCTATTTTTGCCATCACGAAACCCATAAAACGCAATTCCATTTTCCAATGACACTGAACGAATACCAGCAACACGCCCTCGAAACGGCCATTTATCCCGAAGAGAGCCGCATCGTCTACCCTACGCTCGGACTGACGGGTGAAGCCGGCGAAGTGGCCGATAAGGTCAAAAAGGTGATCCGTGACTCCAACCGGGAGTTCACCCCCGAAAAACGGCTCGAAATCGTCAAGGAGATCGGCGACGTACTGTGGTACTGCGCCACGCTCTCGCACGACCTGGGCTACGACCTCGAAGAGGTGGCCCGGATGAATGTCGACAAGCTCCGCTCCCGCATGGAGCGCCACCGCATCTCGGGCAGCGGCGATAACCGATAAGCCTCAACCATCCCTCCACGCTCGTAAAGATCTCATCCCATGAAACAGGAAAAACCCCAAACTTCACTCCCCGAAAACGCCTATCGGGAACTCAAACCCGGCGAAGAGTATACCCCCGTCATGCCGGCCTCGACCTCGCCCAGAGAGGTGACACCCTACTCCGTGACGATGGGCGTGGTGATGGCCATCATCTTCTCGGCCGCCGCGGCATACCTCGGACTTCGCGTCGGACAGGTCTTCGAGGCCGCCATCCCGATTGCCATCATTGCCGTCGGCATGGGCTCCGTCCTGGGCAAGAAGAACATGCTAGGACAGAATGTCATCATCCAGTCGATCGGTGCCTCGTCGGGCGTGATCGTCGCCGGAGCCATCTTCACCCTCCCGGCCCTCTACATCCTCGGACTGGATGCCGCCTTCTGGCAGGTTTTCCTTTCGTCCCTGTTCGGAGGACTGCTGGGTATCGTACTGCTGATTCCCTTCCGCAAATACTTCGTCAAGGAGATGCACGGCAAGTACCCCTTTCCCGAGGCTACGGCCACCACCGAGGTGCTCGTCTCGGGCGAAAAGGGCGGCAATCAGGCCAAGCTGCTCGCCGTGGCGGGACTGATCGGCGGCGTATACGACTTCGTGGTCGGCACGTTCGGACTGTGGACCGACGCCGTCTCGACGCGTATCTGCGCATGGGGTCAGGTGGCCGCCGACAAGTTCAAGGTCGTTTTCGGATTGAACACCTCGGCCGCCGTGCTGGGTCTGGGCTACATCATCGGTCTGAAATATGCGCTGATCATCACCGCCGGCTCGTGCCTTGTGTGGTTCGTCATCGTGCCGGTGGTCGGCTCGCTGGCCGGGGCGATGGATCCCGCGGCGCTGGCCTCGCTGCTGGGCGTGACGAATGAAAAACTCCTGTCCGACCCCTCGGCGCTGCTCACGGCCGAAAACCTCTACACCTTCATCGGCAAGCCGATCGGCATCGGCGGCATCGCCATGGCCGGCATCATCGGCATCGTGCGCCAGTCGAAGATCATCCGCCAGGCCGTAGGTCTGGCCGTCTCGGAGTTCGGCGGCGGCAAAAAGACCGCAACCTCGACCGAACGCACGCAGCGCGACATCCCGATGAAGCGCATTCTCTCGATTCTGATCGCCACACTCGTCTGCGTCTTCGTCTTCTTCCACTTCGGACTGCTCGACGGATGGGTACAATCCGTAACGGCGATTCTGATCGTCTTCATCATCTCGTTCCTCTTCACCACCGTGGCGGCAAACGCCATCGCCATCGTCGGCACGAACCCCGTCTCGGGCATGACGCTCATGACGCTGATCCTCTCGTCGCTGGTACTGGTTTCGGTGGGTCTGAGCGGCACGACGGGCATGACTGCCGCGCTGATCATCGGCGGCGTGGTCTGCACGGCACTCTCGATGGCCGGCGGTTTCATCACCGACCTGAAGATCGGATACTGGCTCGGCACAACCCCCAAAAAACAGGAGGCGTGGAAATTCCTCGGGACGTTCGTCTCGGCGGCTACGGTAGCCGGTGTGATGATCGTGCTGAACAAATCCTACGGATTCGTGGGTGAAGGGGCGCTCGTTGCTCCGCAGGCCAACGCCATGGCGGCGGTGATCCAGCCGTTGATGACCGGCGGCCAGACCCCCTGGATGCTCTACTTCTGCGGCGCGGCCCTGGCCCTGGTGCTGACGGCCATCGGCGTTCCGGCCCTGGCCTTTGCGCTGGGTATGTTCATTCCGATGGATCTGAACGCCCCGCTGGTGGTAGGCGGTCTGATCGCCTGGTTCGTCTCGAACCGCTCGAAGGATGCGGCGCTGAACAAGGCCCGGCTGGACCGCGGTACGCTGATCGCCTCGGGATTCATCGCCGGAGGTGCGCTGATGGGTGTGGTAAGCGCCATTCTGAAATTCTGCGACGTGGACTGGTTCCTCTCGGGATGGGCATCGTCAAATGCCGCCGAATGGACCGGGCTGGTGATGTACCTGGTGCTGATCGGCTACTTCACGTGGCATACGCTCCGCGCCAAAAAGGAGGAGTAAACCGCAACAAGCCTCTCCCGAGGGAGTCTTTCAGGGAGGGGAGGGTAAGCGACCGACACGGCCGAATGCCGTGAAAACGAGGTGCAGGCCCTGTAAACAGACAAACGGACAAACGACAAAACTGAATATTTATGGATCTCAAGGAACGATTTCTGAAATATGTCTCCTACGACACCCAGTCGTCGGAGGAGAGTGAGACCTTCCCCTCGACCGAGAAGCAGAAGGTGCTGCTCGAAGCCCTGCGCGACGAGATGCTGACGCTCGGCATGACCGAAGTGACGATGGACCAATACGGCTACGTGATGGGTACCGTCCCCGCCTCGAAGGGGTGCGAGAACGCCCCCGTCATCGGCTTTATCGCCCATGTCGACACGTCGCCCGACATGAGCGGCAAGGATGTCAAACCGCGGGTCGTAGAGGATTATGACGGCGGCGATCTGGTGCTGAACGGCCATCTGACGATGCGTGTCGAGGAGTTCCCCGAGCTGGCCTTCTTCAAGGGCCACACGCTGATCCACACCGACGGAACGACCCTGCTGGGCGCCGATGACAAGGCCGGCGTGGCCGAGATCATGACCGCCGCCGAATACCTGATGTCGCACCCCGAAGTCAAACACGGCAAGATCCGCATCGGCTTCACACCCGACGAGGAGGTGGGTCGTGGCGTCGACTTTTTCGACGTACGGGCTTTCGGCGCCGACTTCGCCTACACGGTCGACGGCGGCATGGAGGGTGAACTCGAATACGAAAACTTCAACGCCGCAAGCGCCAAGATCGAGATTCAGGGCCGCAACGTCCATCCGGGCTATGCCAAGGCGAAGATGATCAACGCCATCGACGTGGCCTGCGAACTGCAGACGCTTCTTCCGCCGGCCGAACGTCCGCAATACACCGAAGGTTACGAAGGTTTCTACCATTGCGTCGGCGTGAACGGCACGGTCGAGAAGGCCTCGCTGAGCTACATCATCCGCGACCACGACGCCGACCGTTTCGAGCAGAAGAAGGTCTTCCTGT
>CALUKK010000132.1 GCA_944321205.1 uncultured Alistipes sp. | reverse complement strand
CGGGCGATGATGTTATGGTCAGTCGGGAGATCACTCTCCCGACTGCCACTTCAGAACCGTGCGTGAGACTTTCACCTCACACGGCTCCTCGTTGTATTCCGCTACCGCGAGCTTCATAACTGCCATCGATCGTTGTTTTCTGATCGTGGCAATGGCGATGAAGCAACTGACAGTTACGCAAATCATTCTTTCCTCCCACTATTTTAGGTAACAAATGATCTTCTTCTATCAAATCCATTGCCGTAAACGACAACCCACAATACGCACATCTGAAGTTTTGCCGTTTAAGTAGCGACGACCTTCGTGACGTGAGGCCGCCATATTTACCGAGTCGTTTGCCCCAGTAAATCCAATCTCCGTCAAACGGAGAACGGTTCCCTTTTACTTTCACATGACGGACAACGGGTGTCGAACTATGGTACTGTAATTTAACCTCTTTTCGAGTTTCAAATCGCCATCGTCCCTTTTCGAGTCTCCAATATTTACGGACAATCCGTTTCTTGTGTTTACCTCCATGGCGGCGGGTAGCCCAGCGGTATAAACTTTTGAATAACAGAAAATCCATGCGGGAATAGACGTCTTTCGATACCTGTCCTGCATAATATAGCGACCATCCGCGTATTACGGAATTCAATTCGTGTATAAGTGATTCCTGTGGAGATGCCCGTTGCCGGTAAATAATCTCCTTCATACGCTGATAGTGTCGCGTTTGGGATTTCTTCGAGGGTTTGATGATCGTCTTATACCCCAGAGGATTGCCACGCTGATCCGTTCCGGTATGAGTACGTCCGACAGGGAACTGCCTTACGGTCACTCCGAGAAAATCAAAGCCAGGCTTACTGTCGTCTATTGAATGCAAGGTGTGTACTAATCGTGTTTTGGACGGTTTCATCGCCAGTCCGATTTCTGCCAACCACTCATCCAACAGTTTACGGCATTGTTCAAGTACCTCCCGGTCTTGATGTATCACCACAAAATCATCGGCATAACGGATAAATGTGATCTTCTGACTGAATTTGCCATTTCCGATCCTCCTGATCCTGAATATTCGTCCAAGATATTCTTCCATTCCGTGCAGGGCAATATTTGCAAGTAAAGGAGAAATAACCCCACCTTGCGGTGTCCCGGCTTCGGTTTCGGAAAATACATCGGATTCAAGTATCCCGGCTTTCAGCCACCCTTTAATCATTTGACGGAATAAAGGTATTGTATTGACCTTATCCAGTAATTTTTGGTGGTTTATCCTGTCGAAACACTTTTCAATATCAGCATCGAGGACCCATTTCGCACGTTGATTTATGCAGTTGAATATGGCTGCGATCGCATCTTGTGCCGACCGTCCGGGGCGGAAACCATAGCTGTTTGGCTCGAATCTCGCTTCCCATTCTGGTTCCAGAGCGAGTTTCAGAAGCGCCTGAAGCACTCTGTCTCGCATAACCGGAATGCCGAGAGGACGCTTTTCGGTCGAGTTCGATTTGGGTATCCATACCCTGCGTAGCGGTTTGGCGCGATGATGCAGACCGAGTTCTTCGGATAGCCTCATGCGCTGTTTGCCGGTCAGATATTTTACACCATCCACTCCGGCGGTTTTCGCACCGTGGTTATCCTGAGTTACTTTCCGTATTGCCAATAGCTTGGCATAACGGGATTTGATAAGAAGTTTTTGAAGTTTGTGCACCTGATAGATGTCATCGCGTTGGGATGCCTTGTAAATCCTCTTTTGCAGTTTGAAAACACACCTTTCGATTTTACTCCAAGGCAATGTTTTCCATTCATACATCGGATGTGTATCCGTGTTCATCGTTTTAACTGGTACTTGATAGATTTATGAAAACACAACGGGGGTACGTCTGCATATCCTGCGGCTTTCCCGCAAGCGTTAGCTTCTTACCCCATCCTCCCTTGCGCCGGTATATGGCTGGCTGCCTACTGCCAAGGACAGAACCGACGCATGGTTAACTTGTTCCGACAATCTGTTTTGACGAAAGGTTAGCGTCCCACTGTTCACCGGATCGCCGTGTGGATGAGCGACTGTAATCGGTCATGCAATTATCACAGTCCAGCAATCGTTCCCATTTTGGGCAAGCCTGATATTCCGGGTAGGCTTGGTCAACGTATCGATGATTATATGGATTCAGCATTCTTACGCATACTTTCACACTTGCGGGGATCGTCGTCCGGATTACGCCTTACCCGCTTTCATTCCCGCTTCACCGATACAGGTTGCCATCCTGTACCAATAGGGAAAGTGTTTTCGTCCGCTCATCAAGACGATAGAGAATCGCACTCTACACCAGATTATCAGTTATTCATCAACCAGAGTCGATAAACGCCTGCTTATCTGTTTCACAGGCCACAAGTCGCACGCAGCCGTCGTTATTCGACAGCACCACGACGGGACGCCCCACCAGATCGGGCCGGAAGAGCCGTTCGCAGGAGGCGTAGAAGTTGTTGCAGTCGCAGAGCCCGTACATGGTTGCCTATTTGAAGGTTTTGATAACGTGACGAACAATACCCCAGATAAGGAACTCGTTGTCGGCATCCACACGAATCGGTTGATATTTCGGGTTTGACGGCAGAAGCCACGCACAGCCCTTTTCAAGTCGCACCCGTTTGACCGTGAATTCGCCATCGATGTAGCATACGGCGATGCAGTCGTCGTAGGGCTCCACCGAGCGATCGACGACAAGCAGGTTGCCATCGCCGATGCCGTCCCCGGCCATGCTGTCGCCCGAGACCCGCACGAAGAAGGTCGAGGCGGGGTTGTGCACCAGTTCGCGGTTCAGGTCGAGCGGCGAGTCGAGAAAGTCATCGGCCGGCGACGGGAACCCCGCCTTGACATCTCCGCCGGCTACAGGAAGTTCCTGTCGGGTCGTGAGGTCCGGAGTATGAAAGGTCAAGGGGACTGGATTCTTTTTCATCTACGAATAACGAATTTCCTGCTCCGAAAGTACGGAAAAAGTCGAATGTCCGCAAGTGCAAAAAGCATATATTCCGTCTGGATTTTCAAAAAATACTCAATCACAGGCAGATTCAAAAATTCCCCCCCCCGTATTTCAGCCTCAATTTATACAGAAATTGCTTCTGCATACATCTCCTCTCCTTTTTCAACAGAGTGGAGTTGATTGGCATCTGGACGAGTTTTCGTCAATATCACAAATGGTAGTCCCTACCGCATCACCGGAAACTGTGAACATAAAAACGCCATAAAAAGAAAGCCTTTCATCCCTCTCATGCTTCCCCGGGTGTTATTTGTCCTTATATACCTTGAAATCCTTTTGGCGGTTCTTGTTGTACGTATTCCACACCTTCGGGAAATACAGCACATCGCTGCGGTCCGCCCACTCGAAATAGGCCTTCTCCAGTTTGGCGGCCCGCTTCGGATGCTTCCCGATCAGATTGTGCTGTTCGGTTCGGTCCTTGCGGATGTTGTAGAGCTCCCATTCGTCTCCCCTGAAATTCGCCGAGACAAGTTTCCAGTCCCCCTTTCTCACCATACGGTTGCCTTCATGCTCGTTGTAGATACAGCGTTCGGGCATCTTCTTCCCCGCGACGATGGGCAGAATCGATACGCCGGCCGTAGGAAGAATCTTCCGTCCCCGGTACTGTTCGGGATACTTCGTCCCGGCCAACTCGCAGCAGGTGGACATCAGATCGGCAAACTGTGCCGGCTGGTGATCGATCCCGCCCCGGTTTTTCACGTGATCTCCCCAGCGGATGATGCAGGGCGTCGAGATTCCCCCTTCGTGCGAATAGTGCTTGTAAAGGGTAAAGGGCGTACAGCCGACATTCGCCCAGCCCGTACCATAGTGGATATATGTCTCCGAAGAGCCCATCCGGTCCAGATCCGAACCCGTATGGGTAATATAGGACGTTCCGGTCTTGCCGTCAAAACCGAACTCATGCCATTCGGCGCAGGCTCCATTGTCCGACAGGAAGATGATGAACGTATTGTCCAGTTCTCCGTTCTTTTGCAACGCATCCAGCACCCGACCGATATTCTGATCCATGATGTCGACCATGGCCGCAAAAATCGCCATCCTTCGTGCCAGATCGGTCTGTTGCGCCTCACTCAGGCTATCCCAGGCCGGCAGTGCATACGTCTCGTCCATGAACAGGCTCTCGGGAACAACGCCCCGCGGACTCATGTCGGGATTACCCTGCAACAAGCCCAGATCAACGATCCGTTTCCAGCGCTGATCCCGGATTTTATCCCACCCCTGCCGATAGGTATCCATATACTTGTCGATAACCTCCTTGGGCGCATGCAGCGGAAAGTGCGGGGCATTGTAGGCCAGATACAGGAACAGCGGCTTACCCTCCGATTCGGCCTGTTGGATGAAATCGATGGCATAATCCGTAATGACATTCGTCGCATAGAACTCCCCGTCGGCATATTCCCGAAGCGGCCGTCCTGCCGGCAAACGCGTGTAGGCCGAAGGGTCCCACATCGAATCAAAACCGCCCAGCAGACCGTAGTATTCCTGGAAACCACGGGCTATGGGATCGGTCTTTTTGCCCAGATGCAGCTTCCCGGCCATGGCCGTAAAATAACCCGCATCCCGGAGAACCTCGGCGATGGTGACGTTGTCGGAGTTCGACCGGAAACCCGAATAGCCTCGCGGCCATGCGGGTCGGTTGCCGTCCATATGTCCAAGCCCCGTCTGGTGCGGGTAGAGGCCCGTGAGAAGGTTGGCTCGCGAAGGACAGCTGCGCGAACTGTTGTACATCTGCGTCATCCGCAGCCCCTCGGCGGCCATCCGGTTCAGAACCGGCGTCTCGATCTCCCCGCCGTAACACCCCAGATCCGAAAAGCCCAGATCATCGGCCAGAATGATCAGAATGTTGGGCCGCTCCTGCGCGGCAAGCGCTCCGGTAAAGACCAGCCCGGCCGCTATAAACATGCTTCGTTTCATCGTTTTGTCGTTTGAGTCGTCTCTTCGCCATGATCGGGCCTGAACCGCCCGTTTCTGTAAACCATCGGGATCAGTCCCGGACGGCAGGTCACCTCGTATTCCGCAGCCTGTGCGCCCCGAGGATTGAAGAACATCGTGGCCCACCACCGGCCCGTCTTGTCCTGAAACAGATTGTTGTGTCCTCCGCCCGTAATGGCCGTATATCGCTTGCCGTATGGCCCGTACACGTGATCCGAGGTGGCGATCACACAGTCGTAACTGTAACGCGTCTGCTTGTTCGTCAGCCCCTTTTTCTCGACATACGTGTCGCCCTCTTCGGTACGGTGCGCCCAGATGGCCTGCACGAGATGGTATTTGCCGTCGTGCTTGAAGATAAAGGCCCCCTCGATATACGGCTCGGGGTCGTAAGGCGTCTCCTGCAACGGCACGATCTCTTCAGCCAGTCCGCTCATGTCCGGTTTCATCCTTGCAATATAGTGATTGTGTCCCACAAAGTAAACCGTTCCGTCCGTATCCTCAAACAGGCTCCCGTCGATTTGCGGGAAAATGGCTCCGTCGCGGTTCCCCTCGATGTTTTCATAGGGCCCTTCGGGCTTCCCGGAGACGCTGCGCAGAATAAACGAACCCCGGCCTCCCGCCGATTCATTCATGCAGGCCACGATGAACCAGTTCTTCACGCTCCTGATATAGTGCAGTTCCGGAGCCCATACGGCATGAAACCGGTTGTCTATGGGGTCTCCGTTGATCGATTTCTTCGCGTGCTTCTCGTCCGCACCGTATATTTTCGGATCCCGCTGCCAGGTGCCGTCCCGCTCCATCGACCAGATGAGTCCCCGACTCTCCCAGTGCTTCAGATCCTCCGAGCGCCACAGATACAGCCCGTCGTTCCAGTCCCAACAGTGGGTCTGACCCTCGAAGCGACGATCCGGCGCCGCCGTCGTCCCGGTCATGTAATAGTACCCGTCGGGGCCCAGCGTAACCCACGTGTCCCGCATCCAATAATCGAATGCCGGTCGGACCGTGGAGGGTACGCGCAACGCCTTGTCGTGCGTATCCGCATCCCCGTATCTTCCCTCTCCCGAGGCTGCGCAGGAGCTCGCGCCTCCGACAAAACAAAATACCACCAAAAACAATCTGCTAATCATACCGTAAAAATTTGGATTTCTCTCTGAAGATCAATACAGGTCCCGGCCGGCACACTCCGCCTCCAGAGCCGGAGGCCCGTCCGGTTACTGGTCAAAATGATAATTGTACGCGTTTCTCTTGAAGAGGTATCTTCGCGCCGGAACCGGCAGCGGATCCTGCAACCGCAGCTCCCAGGCAATCAGATCACTCATCAGCTCCATCCGTTTTTTCGCATAGCGCCTTTCGTCATACAGGTTCTCGATCTCCGAAGGATCCCGGCTCACGTCATAGAGTTCGCCGTGGCCATAACTGTCAACGATCAGTTTCCAGTCGCCCTTGCGGATCATCCGCGACATGCCGGACTGGGTCCAGGAGTTCAGCTCGTCGAAATGCGCGATGCCCGTCTTCGTCAGGGCGCCCTCCTGCTCGAAGGTCAGCGTGTCGGAGAGGTTCACCGATTCGCCTCCGTAGCCGCGTTGTACGACGACGCTGGAAAATTCCCGCGCGGGATACGATCCGCCCGTAAGCATGGGCCACAGGCTGCGGCCCTGTACCCCCAGGGGAATTTCAGCCCCCACGGCCGTACAGAGTGTCGGAAAAACATCGGCAATCGATACATGGGCCGCAAGCGGCTTCCCGGACTTTTTGACTCCGTAGCCGGCCCATACCATGGGAATACGCGTCAGACACTCGGACAGACCTGCCCCCTTGCGGATCAATCCGTACTCGCCGACATAGTCCCCGTGGTCGGACAGAATGACGAAGATCGTATGCTCGTATACTCCGTTCTGCTGCAGGGTTCCGATCAGCCGCCGGATCTGGTCGTCGATCAGTCGGAGCATCCCCAGGTAGTTGGCCCGGATTCTCGGAAGATCCCGCTCCAGATCGGGACACGACAACGCCTCCAGACGTGCCAGCATGTCGTAGCTGGCATCCTTACGTGACAACGCCTGCTTTCCCGTCCTCGCCGCCGGGATCTTTTCCGCGGGGAACAGGGAATAATAGGGCTCGCAGACCTGATACGGATTGTGCGGCTCGGGAAACGAAACCCAGACAAAAAACGGATTCTTCCGTTCGGTCTGCTCCCCGATCCACTCCAGGGCCTCCGAAACGATCTTCACGGGCTGCTGCTCCTCCAGCGGAACGGGAGACTCCTCCAGCCATTGTCCCCGGGCCTCCTCGGTCAGAAACCGGGCCGTCCGTTTTTCGCCCTCCGTCCGGGGCTTCACCTTGCCCCAGTGTCCATATGCCGACCAGAAGTCCAGCTCCTGAGGCTTCAGATAGGAATGGTTCTTCCCAACAAGCGCCGTGGCATAGCCGAGATCCTTGAGCACCCCGATCAGATCACTCCGATAACGGACATCCGACAGGTTGTGATTCGTCCGTACGGCCGTAGCCGAGGGATAACGTCCCGTCAACAGGGAGCATCGGGCCGGAGAACTCGCCGGCATGGTCGTATAGGCCTTGTCGAACCAGGCATTCTCCGCGGCCAGGCTGTCCACATACGGAGTCACGTCCAGCGGAAAACCCTCCCGAGCTGACAGATCGGCGCGTTGCTGATCGGTCATGATTACGACGATATTCGGCTTTTGCGCCTGGACCGTGCCGCACACTACGGCACCAAGCCCCGCACACAGACAGGTATAACCTCTTTTCATGATAAACGTCATTTGAATCGATATACGGTCAACGAATAGGGCGCTATCTCCAGCCGTTGCGTCAGATCGAGCCGCGGCTCGTCATATGCGGGTTCGACCGCATGCGGATGTTCCGGCGTATTGTTCACGCCCGGTTGCAGCGACAAAACACATCGCTTCGTGGCGAGGAAACGGTCGAAGCCCTCCAGATCGGGTTCGAGAAGAACCGGCTTGCCCAACAGATTGATGAGCTTGAGGACATACTCCCCGCTGCGGGAATCGTATCCCAGGGTCGTGAACACCTTCTGTTCGCCCTCGAAATCCCGAACCGCCGAGGTAACGTATGTATCGATCCGGTTATCTGCGAACAGTTTCGATACATGGTAGAATGCCGTCTTGACACTGCAATCCACTCCGTTCACCAACAGGGACCGCGGAAATCCATGACGGAGCATCTCCCAATGCCGCATAAGCGGCCTTTCGGCCAGCATCGGGTGCAGATCCCCATTCCGCTCCAGCGCCATGCGCACGACTCCCGTGGCCAGAAGATTGGCCGGATATTTCCCGTCGAGCCCCAGTTCGCCGATGAACAGATCGGCCTCTCCCCGTTGATAATGGTCGAATTTGTCGTGCTCCCGGCAGGCCCACTCCATACTCTGGTAATAATGTTCATCGAGCACCCGCACGTGACGCGGATCGGGAAAATGAGCAAGATCCCCTCGCTTGTCCGGATTCTCCCGGCCGATGATGCTGTTCGCAATATAGATCAACTGCGGATATTGCGCATGAAGGGCCTCGTAGATCCGTTCGTAACGATCCCAATACATCGGTCCGAAATCCTCATTGCCGATCTCCACGTATTTCAGCGGAAATGGTGCCGGATGACCGTTTGCCGCACGGACGGAGCCCCACTTCGTGGTCTCGTCGCCGATCGCATACTCGATGGCATCGAGGGCATCCTGGATGTAATGCTCCACATCGGTGGCGGGCTGTTCGTAGTTGCCGTCTTCGCCTTTGGGAACCCAGCCCGTGCAGACCATGCCCGTCGGGGTTACATACATCGCATCGGCGCCGAGGTATTCGCACAACTCGTAAAATTCATGATATCCGATGCCGTCCGTCCGGTAATACGGTGCCCATTTGCTCCATTGTCCGGGGCGGTTCTCGATCGGGCCGATGGTCTTTTTCCACTGGTACATCGTCTCGGGATTCACCCCGTGGACGATGCAGCCCCCCGGAAAGCGGATAAAATCCGGCGCATACGCCTTCAGATTCGCCATCACATCCGACCGGAAGACGGATCTCCCGGCATCCCACGTATCGACCGGAAACAGCGATACCACATCCAGCTGGAAACGCCCGGCATCCGTAGGCTGTATGGCCAGCATGCCCCTTTTGCAACTCGCCGCAGCCGTGAGGCGGAACTCCTTTTTCTGCCACGTCGCACCTTCCAGTTTCACGGTACGCTCTTCGCTGATCCGGCGGCCGGAGGCATCCACCAGAAAAAACTTCAACTCGCCCCGGTTGTCGATGTTCCGGACAAAAAAGCGGAGTCTGTAAGCCCGGCCGTCGACCAGATTCATTCCGTAGTAGCCCCGATTCAGAATCATGGCTCCGCACTCCGCAGGCCGCTCGTCGAGAACATCCACAAGCAGCGACCAGGTATTGGCCCCGTTCAACGGATACTCCTTCGTCCGACTGATCCGGACGGGCGAACAGGACAAGGGTATGGCGGTCCAGCCGATCAGGGGATCGACCTGGTATACCTGCTTCATGTCACTCTTCGGAGCGGGGACATCCTCGTAGTATCCATCCTTGACGGCAAGGCCTGCCGGAGGTGTCGCCTCCTCGAACGAACGGTTTCGTACGAGCTCCGCATGAAGGGCACCCTCCCCCATCATCCCGATCTCCTCATAGTGGAATCCGTATTGCACGGGGGTGACCTTCTTCACCTCCTGCCGATCGGCATAAAGCCGCCCGTATACCATACCATCCCGGGCATTGGCGAGCGGCATCGTCAGAACAAAGACCAAAAACGAAAAACAGCTTGCGGAATTAATCATTATATTTATAGGCTTGTTTGTGTGACAGGACAAATATCCCTAAAATATCAATAACTCAAAAGGAACTATGTCATGCTTTATAAGAAACATGTCCTGAATAGACGACAAAAACAGATCCTGAACATAATTACCCGTACCGTGAACAAAAGGACGAATCCCAAAATCCGCTTCGTATTACCTTTATAGGAAAAATGAAACGCCTCGTCCGGATTCGGTCCCGAGAGGCTCCCAACACCCTGTTGAAAATGAAAATCCCCCGGAAAAAGGCTCTCTTTCTGCTGCTCGCGGCCGCAGCCTTCACCGTCAACGGCCAGATCCCCTACCAGAACATCCGCTTCAAACACCTGGAGGCAACCGACGGTTTGTCGCACAATACCGTGAACTCGATCACGCAGGACAACGACGGATTCATGTGGTTCGGGACCCGAAACGGATTGTGCCGGTATGACGGCTATTCGATCCGGACCTTCCACCATGACGGGGCGGATACGACGAGCCTCCGCCACGATTTCATCTATCGGATATACAACGACAGCATTGCCGACCGGCTCTGGATCGCAACCGACAACGGACCCTGTTATTATGATCCGCTCAAGGAGATCTTCCGCAAATGCGACATCCCGGGCAACAGAAAAAACGACATCCATTTCTTGCGGACGTCGCAAAACGTCCTGCTTGTCACCGGCAGCAATGGACTCTTCCGGTTCGATGAGGAACGGAAAGGCTTTACCCGCTGTCTGGAGGAGGAGAAAGGAAACATCGTCAACATCTACGAAGATGACGCCCACACCCTGTGGATCGAATCCGCCCACGGAACCTTCTGCTACGATCTGATCCGCCATAAAAGGGTCCCTCTGCCGATCACCCTCCGGAACCTCAAGGGCCGCATCCAGAACATCCGCGGGCTGAAAAACAACATCATCCTCTTTGCCTGCGGCAACAGACTGTTCCTCTACGACATCTCCACCGACACGCTGGCCAACATCACCCGCAAGCAGAACGGCGGAGGGTACAGATGCGCCGAAACGGATCCCGCCGGGAACATCTGGATCGGATCCGAATACGGAATCAATGTCTTCACGCCCCAGGGACGACTGCTGGCCCACTACGAACAGTCGGTCGACGATCTGAGTGCGCTGAACGACTCTCCGATCTATTCGATATACAGCGACCGATCGAACAATGTCTGGGTCGGAACCTATTTCGGTGGAATCAACTGCTACATCCACGGTTCCGAGAGGTTCAAGATCTATCCCATG
>CALUKK010000131.1 GCA_944321205.1 uncultured Alistipes sp. | reverse complement strand
CCACCTCTTCCCATTCCGAACAGAGAAGTTAAGCTCACTAACGCCGATGGTACTGCGGTTATCCCGTGGGAGAGTAGGTAGCCGCCTCTTCAAGGTCAGATCGAAAGGTCTGACCTTTTTTTGTGTCATTGTGAGAGCTCTCTCTTGCACGGGCTGCAGACGAGGAAGGTCTGGAGGGGGAGGGGAGAGGTCCCGGTGTCCGGCTTTCCGGGTATGGCCGGAGGGGGAATGGGTAACACGATGGCCCGGAGAGATGGAAGCGGCGAATCGATGGAAGGATGGGACGAGAGGCCATCGGTACGATTGGACTGCGGAGTGATTTGGGGCCAAGGAGGACAAAAAGGCGGGGATGAAGCGTGTTCCGAAAGGGAGTGGGACGGGCGTGAAGCCGATATGAAATAGGCCAAGTAAATTCCGGTCTCGATAAACCTCATCTGTATGTCCGGCCGGATTGGTACACACTGCCCCTTATTATTCTAACAAAGTGGTCTGTCAATATTGATTTTCTGCGAAATTTCTGCGAAATTTGTTTGGCAATACCCCAACGATGCTGCGTTTTGAAAAACATTTTCTATCTTTGTCATGCCGTTGTTTGACGACGGCATGACATATTTTGATGAAAGTGTTTCGCTTTTATCCTTGACGGGAAATCTGGTAAATTTCAAAAGGGCAAGGTAAACGACGCACTCGTCACTTGTATGGGCATGTAAGGCGCTCCACCTTCTGCTATACAGGTGTGGGGTATTGTTTATTTGTCCTTGGGCTTACCAGAGCCTCCCGTCAGATAAACGAAAGGCTCCACACTTTCTTTTTATAATCACATCTCAGGAGCCGGGATGTACCCAAACTTATTGTCATAATGAAGAAATGCTTCATGATGGCCGTTCTGCTCCTCGGGGGTATGACGGCAACTTCCGCTCAGGAGATCCGTGCCATGTTTGGCTCGGATCACAAGGGCAAAATCTCCTACGGCATTCGTGCCGGTCTGAACGTCTCGAATATCGCCGGGGAGTACGGTCCGGATTCGGGTGACAAGCTTGATCTGGATTCAAGAGTCGGTTTCCATGTCGGAGGCGTTGTCGATATTCCGATCACCAATGGCTTCTATGTGCAGCCCGGTCTTTTGTTCACAACGCGTGGTGCAAAGGATAAATACACTTACAGCGAATCGGGTTACAGCGAGGAGTCTTCCGCGAAATACCGTCCGATGTATCTCCAGATTCCCGTTCTGGCCTCGTTCCGGGCCGATGTGAGCGAGTCGGTGAATATCCAGGTAAACGTAGGACCTCATTTTGCTTTCGGACTGGGCGGCAAGTGCAAAAGCGAATACAGCGATTCGGACGGCCTTTCTGACAGCGAGAAATACCCCTTCTTCGGGACATCGACGGAAAACGAGGAGCATTTCGGAGCCAAACGTTTCGATGTCGGGCTTTCGTTCGGTGCCGGTGTGACCTTCAGGAAGCACTATTACATCGGTATTGTCTATGATCTGGGGCTCATGAACATGGCCATCGACAAGGAGTGGAGCAAGGATGCCAAATTCCATAACCGCAACTTCTCGATTCAGCTCGGTTATAATTTCTAAACGGCATCTGAGAGATGAAATACTTCTTTTCTTTTCTGTTCTGCGCTGCGGTGCTCGTTCTGGGCAGTTGCTCGGAAAAGGATTCCAATGAATCGGCAATCGATTTGTCCTATCTCCAGGGAAAATGGGAGGCTTATCAGGAATATCTCGGTGCTACCGGTGAGACGATCCCCTATGAGGAGTATAGAGACGTACTTGAGATCGAACAGGATATCATTACGGCGACCATTTACAGCTATGAAAATGATGTACCCGAGCCCTTTACCCTGGAAATTGCCTATACGGTGCAGGATAATATCCTGTCGGGCGAGGACGAAGATGGCGAGATCTATACGTTTCAGATTGAGCTACTGACCAAAAACGAGTTTGTATATAGTTACGATGGGGGTGGCGATGGTGAGACCTTCAGAAACAAGACCTATTACAGACGGATCGATTGATCATTTTTTGGGTCGCCTGTCGTCAAGAATGGATGAAACTTTATGGTGGAACGGGGTTGCAGTTTGCGACCCCGTTTTTTGTTCTTTCCGCTTGACCTTCGCCTTCTGATTTCTGTACCGAGGTCTCTTATGTCCGATTCTGCGGCTTTTGTCTGGTCGGTCAACTTCTGTTTGTTTTTCAATGGCTGGAACATCCCTTTCCTGGAAGGCCCTTGGCAAGGATCCCAGCTTGAGGCCGGGTAAAAAAAGAGGCCGCGGATTATCTCCGCGGCCTCCGAATCTTGGAGTCAGACCCCTCGGGGCCCATTCGATCAGTACTCCATCTTGGTGCGGCGTACGTAGCTGTTGTAACGCCATTTGGCGTTCTCTTCAGCAGCCTGGAAGAGTTCCTCGGCTTCGGCCGGGAACGACTTCTGGAGCGATGTGTAACGTACCTCCTTCATCAGGAAATCGTGGAACTTCGTCCAGTCGGGCTCCTTGGAATCCAATACGAACGGATTCTTGCCCTCGGCCTCCAACTGCGGGTTGTAGTGCCATAGGTGCCAGTAGCCGCAGGCTACGGCCTCCTTGCCGACCGTCTGCGTGCGGGCCATGCCGCCCTTGATGCCGTGGTTGATACACGGTGCGTAGGCGATGATCAGCGACGGACCGGGATAGGCCTCGGCCTCCTTCAGGACGTTGAACAGCTGCTGCTGCGAGCCGCCGATCGAAACCTGTGCCACGTATACGTAGCCGTAGGTCATCGCCATGGCGCCCAGATCCTTCTTGCGGATCCGCTTGCCGCTTGATGCGAACTTCGCAACGGCGCCCACCGGCGTAGCCTTCGACGACTGTCCGCCCGTGTTCGAGTAGACCTCCGTATCGATGACCAGAATGTTGACATCCTGACCCGAAGCCAGTACGTGGTCAACACCGCCATAACCGATATCGTAGCCCCATCCGTCGCCGCCGATGATCCACTGCGACTTCTTGATGAGCCAATCCTTGTGTTCGAGAATCTTCTTGCAGTAGTCGCAGCCGCAGGCCTCCATCATCGGGATCAGACGGGCCGTAACCTCGGCCGACTTCGATGACGATCCGCGATTGGCGATCCACTCCTTCATGACCTCCTTCAGCTCGTCGGAGCACTTCGTGCAGTTGGCAATAGCCTCCTCCATCGTCATCTGGATGCGGTCGCGGAGCTTCTCGATACCCAGGTGCATACCCAGACCGAATTCGGCGTTGTCCTCGAAGAGCGAGTTGGCCCAGGCCGGACCCTTGCCTTCGGCATTGGTGCAGTAGGGGGTCGACGGGGCCGAACCCGAGTAGATCGACGTACAGCCCGTGGCGTTGGCAACCATCATCTTGTCACCGAACAACTGCGTCAGAGCCTTGATGTAGGGTGTCTCGCCGCAGCCGGCGCAGGCTCCCGAGAACTCGAAGAGCGGCTGTGCGAACTGCAGGTTCTTCACCGACTTGGTCTTGTCGACGACGTTCTTGTAGCCGATATTCTTGGTCAGATAGTCCCAGTTCTTCTCCTGCGGCATCTGCTCCTCAAGCGGACGCATAACCAGCGCCTTGCCCTTGGCCGGGCAAATGTCGACGCAGTTGCCGCAACCCGTACAGTCGAGCGGCGATACCTGTACACGGAACTTGTAGGCCTTCGTTTCGCCCAGACCCTGCTTCCACTCCGTACCCGAAGCGGCGGCCTCCTCGTCGGTGGCCAGGAAGGGACGGATGGCTGCGTGGGGGCAGACGTACGAGCACTGGTTGCACTGGATACAGTTGGCGATCTGCCATTCGGGCACGTTTACGGCGATACCGCGCTTCTCATAGGCGGCCGTACCGTTCTCCCACGTACCGTCCTCACGGCCGTTGAAGGCCGATACGGGCAGGTCATCACCCTTCAGTCCGTTGATCGGCTCGACGATCTTGCGGATGAATTCCGGATACGAGGCGTGCGACGGCGTCTGGAAGCCCTTGTCCTCGATCTGGGCCCATTCGGCCGGTACGTCGATCTTGACAACCTCCTTGCCGCCGGCGTCAACGGCCGCATAGTTCATGTTGACGATATCCTCGCCCTTCTTGCCGTAGGACTTCAGGATGGCGTGCTTCATCTCCTCGACGGCCTTCTCGAAGGGGATCACGTTGGCGATCTTGAAGAAGGCCGACTGCATGATGGTGTTCGTACGCGAACCCAGACCCAGATCGGCGGCGATCTTCGTGGCGTTGATGATGTAGAAGTTGATCTTGTTCTTGGCCAGGTAAGCCTTCATGTGGTCGGGCAGCGTGGCGCAGGTGGTCTCGGCATCGTGAACCGAGTTGAGCAGGAACGAGCCGCCGGGCTTCAGCCCCTTCAGCACGTCATACTTGTCAACATACGACGGAACGTGGCAGGCCACAAAGTCCGGAGTCGTCACCAGGTAGGGCGAGGTGATGGGTTTGTCACCGAAACGCAGGTGCGACGAGGTGTAGCCGCCCGATTTCTTCGAGTCGTAGGAGAAGTAGGCCTGGCAGTATTTGTCGGTCGAACCGCCGATGATCTTGATCGAGTTCTTGTTGGCACCCACCGTACCGTCGGCGCCCAGTCCGAAGAAGAGTGCCTCGAACGTGCCGGGTTTGGCCAGCGAGATCTCCTCGCCGACGGGCAGCGAACGGAACGTCACGTCGTCGACGATACCCACGGTGAACTGGTTCTTGGGCTCCGGGAGCTTCATGTTCTCGTAGACGGCCAGCATCTGGGCCGGGGTGGTATCCTTCGACGAGAGTCCGTAGCGGCCGCCGATGATGAGCGGTTTCTCGCCGCAGGGAACCTCCTTGCAGGTCGTGAAGGCCTCGACAACGTCCATGTAGAGGGGATCTCCGTTGGCTCCGGGCTCCTTCGTGCGGTCGAGCACGCAGACGCGTTTCACGCTCTTGGGCAGCACGGCCATGAGGTATTTCACCGAGAAGGGACGATAGAGGTGTACGGTGATCACGCCGACCTTCTCGCCCTTGGCGCGCAGGTAGTCGACCGTCTCCTTGAGGGTCTCCGTGACGGAGCCCATGGCGATGACGATGTTTTCGGCATCCTCGGCACCGTAGTATACGAAGGGTTTGTAGTCGCGGCCCGTGATCTTGGAGATCTCCTTCATCGTATCGGCAACCAGGTCGGGTACGGCCTCATAGAACTTGTTGGCGGCCTCACGCGTCTGGAAATAGATGTCGGGGTTCTGAGCCGTACCGCGCGTTACGGGGTGCTCGGGATTCAGGGCCCGGGCACGGAAGGCCTTCAGGGCATCGCGGTCGAGCAGAGCCGTCAGCGAGGCTTCGTCGATGAGTTCGATCTTCTGGATTTCGTGCGAGGTGCGGAATCCGTCGAAGAAGTGCAGGAACGGTACGCGCGACTTGATGGCTACCAGATGGGCGACGCCTGCCAGGTCCATCACCTCCTGAACGGACGAGGTGGCCAGCATGGCAAAGCCCGTCTGACGGGTGGCCATGACATCCTGGTGGTCACCGAAGATCGAGAGGCACTGTGCGGCCAGGGCGCGGGCCGAAACATGGAAGACGCCCGGGAGCAGTTCGCCCGAGATCTTGTACATGTTGGGGATCATCAGCAGCAGACCCTGCGAGGCGGTGAACGTCGAGGTCAGGGCTCCGCTCTGCAGCGATCCGTGAACGGCGCCGGCGGCACCGGCCTCCGACTGCATTTCCACGACCTTCACGGTTTCGCCGAAGATGTTCTTCCGACCCTGAGCGGCCCACTCGTCCACGAGTTCGGCCATCGTCGACGACGGTGTGATGGGGTAGATGGCTGCAACCTCCGAGAACATGTAGGCCACGTGGGCAGCAGCGTAGTTACCATCACAGGTAATGAATTTCTTTTCTGCCATTTCAGTTAAGATTTTGGATGATATGTGTGTTTTTTTTCTCTTTTTCGGCCTGACCCGAACTGTGCGGGCGTTGCAAAGATACGAATTTCGGTGGAAATTCGAAGTCTATTTTTGTTCAAAATCGTGTGAATTTTTGCCGTTTTCGATGTTAATCGAATAACAGCCGGTTGTTATTCCGTTAACAGCGAAGATCCCGGAAATCACGCTGTTGCGGAACTGGTTAACCAGTAGCGCGTTATCGCCCGTACCGATGACGACGGGCTCGGGCGTCTGGAGGCTCCCGGTTTCGGAAAGTCCTGGACGGGGATGGGGCCGGCGATTTGACCGACTGCGGCTTTTTTGCTACCTTTGTCGGCATGATTCCTTATAATAGAATAACGCTCTCGAACGGACTGGTCGTCGTGGTCAACCGGGACCGGGTTTCGAAACTTGCCGCCGTGAATCTTCTCTACAAGGTCGGTGCCCGGAACGAAAACCCCGAACGCACGGGTTTCGCCCATCTGTTCGAACACCTCATGTTCCGCGGGACGCGGCGCGTGCCGAATTTCGACCTTCCGGTGCAGATGGCCTCGGGAGACAACAACGCCTTCACGAACAACGACTATACGGATTTCTACATCACCCTTCCGAAGGACAATCTCGAGACGGCCCTGTGGCTCGAAAGCGACCGCATGCAGGGTCTCGGCATCACCCCCGAGAAGCTCGAAACCGAAAAGCGGGTGGTGATCGAGGAGTTCCGCCAACGCTACCTCAACCAGCCCTACGGCGACCAGACGATGCTGCTGCGCGATCTGGCCTACAAACGCCATCCCTATCGCTGGGCCACCATCGGCCTGACCCCCGACCATATCGAACGGACCAGCCTCTCCGATGTCGAGGCCTTCTATCGGCGGTATTATCATCCGTCGAATGCCGTGCTGTCGATCTCGGCTGATCTGGACGAGGAGCGCATGCTGACGCTGGTTGACAACTGGTTCAGTTCGCTTCCCGACCGGGCGTCGACCCCCGATCCCGTGCCGCAGGAGCCCCGCCAGACCGAGGCACGCCGTCTGGAGGTCGAACGCGATGTCCCGGCCACGACCGTCTCGGTGGCCTATCACATGTGCGCCCGCACGGAGCCCGATTTCTACACGGCCGATCTGGTTTCGGACCTGCTGGCCGGAGGGGATTCGGGCCGTCTCTACACCCATCTGGTCAAGGAGCGGCAGCTGCTTTCGAGCGTTAACGCCTACGTTTCGGGCGATGTCGACCCGGGGCTGTTCGTCTTTACCGGACAGCTGCTCCCCGGAACGGCGACCGACCAGGTCGAGGAGGCCTTCCGCGCGGAGATCGAGGCGCTGCGGCGCGATGCCGCCACGGAGTACGAGATCGAAAAGGTCAAGAACAAGTTTGAGGCCACGACGCTCTTCGGCGAGCTCAACGTCATGAACAAGGCCATGAATCTCGGATTCTACGAGATGCTCGGCGATCTGACGCTCATCAACCGCGAAATCGACCGCTACCGGGCCGTCACTCCGGACGACATCCGGTCGTTCTGCGACAGGATCCTGCGTTCTGAAAACAGTTCCACTCTTATATATCGCGCCCGCCAATGACCCCGCCCCGCATAACCCCTTCGGAAGTCGACGTCCAACAGGCCGAAAAACGGATCCTTCGCAACGGCGTCGCCCTGTACTGGCTAGCCTCGGAGGATTTCGAGGTGTTGCGCATCTCCTTTGTCTTCCGGGCCGGATCGTCCGTGCAGACGGTCCCCTTCTCGGCCTCGGCCGTCGTCAATCTGCTCTCGGAGGGCTCCACCGAACGCTCGGCTCAGCAGATTGCCGAACAGTTGGACTATTACGGTTCGTGGTACGATGTGAATATCGACCGCGATTATGCGTATGTCAATTTTGCGAGTCTTTCGAAGTTTTTCGACCGTACGATCGAGGTGGCCGAGGAGATTCTCCTCCGCCCGGCCTTCCCCGAAGAGGAGCTGCGCACCTATGCCGCCAAACGCAAGCAGCGACTGGCCATCGACCGTACGAAGGTCGACATCGAGGCCCGCGAGGCCTTTGCCCGGGCGTTGTTCGGTGCGACGCATCCCTACGGAATCTCCTCGGATGAAGGCCTTTACGATTCGTTGACACGGAGCCAGGTGGTCGACTTCTACCGCCGCTTCTACACGGCCGAACGTTGTTTTGTCGTATGCAGCGGACGGATCGGCGAGCGGGAACTGCAGGCCATCGGCGCCCTGGCCGAGCAATTCCCGCACGGCTCCCCGGAGATCGAACCGCCCTTTCCGACACCCGAGACCGTGCATGCGGACTTTGTCGCCCATCCGGGAGCCGTGCAGTCGTCGCTGCGGCTCGGGCGCCTGCTCTTCCCGCGTCAACATCCCGATTTCGTCGGAATGCAGGTCGTGGCTACGGCACTCGGGGGCTACTTCGGATCGCGTCTGATGCAGAACCTGCGCGAGCGGAACGGCTATACCTATGGAGTGGTGGCGGCGATGGTCAACTTCGAACGCGCCGGTTACTTTGCCGTGGCCACACAGGTCGGAAGTGATGTGACCCGGGAGGCCCTGGAGGCGATCTATCACGAAATCGAACTCCTTCGTACGGAACCCATGCCGGAGGAAGAGCTGGAGCTGGTCAAGAACATGATGACGGGAGAGATGATGCGGATCCTCGACGGTCCGTTCGGCATCGCCGACGTGACGATCGAGAATATCCTCTGCGGATGCGACAATACGGTCATCGGGGAGAATGTCCGCCGCATTCGTCGCATGACGCCGCACGACGTGTGGGTGTTGGCCCGGAAATATCTGGCCCGCAAGGATTTGGTAACGGTCGTCGCGGGAGCTGAGAGACCCTGGTAAAGCCTCTTTTTCCCCTCCCGGCAGATCGCTCGTCGTACCGAAAATCCACCCTGGAACTCTGTCCGGCGGGGAGGAACGGAGCATTTGGTCCTTGAATTTTGCGGAATGGAGAATCTGTTCCGCATTTTTTTTGCGATGCCCTGTCTGCCGGTCGGATCCGATTAAAATGTCGGATGCCGTTGAATTGCTTTTTTGAAAATTGTTGAAAAATTTTTCAAAAGTTTTCGAGCGTGTTTATTTGTAATTAAACTCGATATTTTTATTAAAAATACATATTATGTATTTGAATTTCGTGATGATGTGTAAGTAAATTAGGACTGTTTCCCGAGCGGTAAAAAACGGAATTTGAAGAAATTATTTTTCGATGCAAGATGAACGAAACATCTTTTTTATTATCTTGCGAGCGAAACGGAATATGATACCCTTAATCCTAATCCTAATTTAATGTCAATGAAAAATCTCTACAATTGCTTGATTCCAAGCGAGTTAAAGGAGACGGGGGGGGGGAATCTGCGGGTTCGGATTCTTGTCCTGACACTACTCCTCACTGTTTCAATCTCCGGTAAGCAGCCCATTTCTGCCCAACAACGCTCGGTAACGGTCAATGGCGTGGTCCTCGACGAGACCGGCAACCCGATGGCCGGCGTGACGGTCATCGACAGCAAAAATCCTTCAATCGGTACCACTACCGGCCGGCAGGGAAATTATGCGATCATCGTCGGCCGCGACTGTGACTCCCTGCGCTTCTCCTTCATCGGTTACGTCACGCAGACCGTATCGATCCGCAATGCCTCGCTCATCCGCATGAAACCCGATACGCAGGATATCGGCGAGGTGGTCGTAACGGGTATCTATACCCGAAAGGCCGAAAGCTATACGGGAGCCGCGCGGACCATCTCCAAGGAGGATCTGACGCGTGTGGGCAACCAGAACGCCCTGCAAAGTCTGAAGAACCTCGATCCGACGATCTACATCCCCAACAACCTGACGATGGGTTCGGACCCGAACACGTTGCCGTCGATCTCGATGCGTGGAACGTCGAGCTTCCCGGCCACCGAGTCCTCGGTTTCGCTGCGCAGCAAGTACGACAACCAGCCCAATCAGCCGCTCTTCATCCTCGACGGTTTCGAAACGTCGATCGAGACGGTCATGGATATGGACATGAACCGCATCGAGAGCATGACGCGCCTCAAGGATGCCTCGGCAAAGGCCCTCTACGGTTCCAAGGCCGCAAACGGTGTCATCATCATCGAAACCAAACGTTCGATGGGTTCGGAACCCGTTGTCACCTATAACGGAAGCGTTTCGTTCGAGGTACCCGATCTGAGCAGTTACGACCTCTGCAATGCCTTCGAGAAACTGGAGGTGGAGCGTCGCGAGGGCCTCTACACCTCGAACGACCCCAAGGAGCAGGCCGAACTGACCGCCACCTACAACATGCGACGGAAACTGGCCATGGAGGGCCTTGATACCTATT
>CALUKK010000130.1 GCA_944321205.1 uncultured Alistipes sp. | reverse complement strand
TATATGCCCTATTGCATTTTCAACATCGTTTCGCCGCTGATGTCGCTGCTGGTGGCGGCCATCGGCTGGAAGATCAAAAAGGAAAAATGAATACCCGACTTGTCATCTTCGATCTTGACGGCACGCTGCTCGATACGATCGGCGATCTGGCCGTCGCCTGCAACGCCATGCTGGCCCTGCGGGGCCTTCCACAACACACCTACGAGGAGTATTGCCACTTCGTCGGAAACGGCATTCTGCGGCTCGTCGAACGGGCGTTGCCCGAGCCGTTGCGTACGCCGGAGAATGTGGCGGCGGCCCGTGCTGACTTCGTGAAGTACTATATCGACCACATCGACTGCCATACGAAACCCTATGCCGGCATCCCGGAACTGGTGTCCGAACTCACGCGGAGGGGGATCGGAATGGCCGTTGCGTCGAACAAGTTCCAGGAGGGAACCTCGAAGCTCATCGCGCGCTTCTTCCCGGGCGTGGCCTTCGCGGCGGTCTTCGGACAGCGTCCCGACGTACCGCTGAAGCCCGATCCGGCGGTCGTGGAGGAGATTCTCTCACGCACGCGGACCTCGAAGGATCGGGTCCTCTATGTCGGCGATTCGGGTGTCGACATGCAGACCGCGGCAGCGGCCGGCGTATGTTCGGTGGGCGTGACGTGGGGCTTCCGCGACCGTGCCGAACTCGAAGCAACGGGCGCACGCCATATTATCGACCGTCCCGACGAACTGCTCGCACTGCTGTAACAGCCGTGCGGCCGGGGTTGGGGCGTTCGGATTCGGCCCCGCCCCGTGAAGATTCATGATTGGCAGTAGAGGCGTACGTCGTTGGCCGTGATGCGCTCGCCGGAGAGGATCAACAACCGCTCGACGACGTTTCTCAACTCCCGGATATTGCCCGTCCAGGGCATTCCGCGCAGCAGCGACAAAGCCTCGTCATCGATCGGCTTGGGCGGTTTGCCGTACTCTTCGGCCAGCGTGCGGATGAAGTGCTCCACCAGCGGGGGAATGTCGTCCGGATGCTCGCGCAGCGCCGGAACACGCACGACAATCACCGCCAAGCGATGGTAGAGATCCTCGCGGAAGTTGCCTTTGCGGATCTCCTCGCGCAGATCCTTGTTCGTGGCGGCGATCACCCGGACGTCCACCTCGATCTCCTTGTCACCGCCCACACGGCTGATGCGGCTCTCCTGCAGCGCCCGCAGCACTTTGGCCTGCGCGGCGAGCGACATGTCGCCGATTTCGTCCATGAAAAGCGTGCCGCCGTCAGCCTGTTCGAATTTGCCCTTGCGCTGCTTGACGGCCGAGGTGAAGGCGCCGCGTTCATGTCCGAAGAGCTCGCTTTCGATCAGTTCCGAGGGGATGGCCGCGCAGTTGACCTCGACGAACGGGGCTCCGGCCCGGGCGCTCTTGGCGTGCAGCCAGCGGGCCACGAGCTCCTTTCCCGTGCCGTTCTCGCCGGTGATCAGCACCCGGGCCTCGCAGGGCGCCACCTTCTCGATCAGCTGTCGGACGTGTTCGATCTCGGGCGAGAGTCCGATGATCTCTTCGGCCCGGGCCGGGTGAGCCCTCCGGCTGCGGCGTACGGCGGGAGCGGCCCCTGCGGCCGACGGTGCGGCGGGGGCCGGAGCGTCGATGGTGCGGTGGATGGATTGCAGCAGGCGGTTCATGTCGACGGGTTTGGTCAGGAAGTCCCGGGCGCCGTTTCGGACGGCCTCGACGGCCGTGTCGATCGACGGATCGGCGGAGAGCGCAATGAACGGTACTCCCGCATCGGGGATTCGACATGCCGTGTCGGAGATGATTATATCGAAGGGGATCTTTCCGCAGAGTGCCGAGGCCTCGGCTTCGTCCTGGGCCGCCTCGGCAGAAAAACCTTCGTATTCCAACCGCTCGCGCAGCACGTTTCGCACGCTTTTTGAACGGTCCAGAATTAAAACTTTTGCCATAGCTTGTTTTTGCTGAAATTTTACTACTTTTGCCGAAGACAAACTCCGGACAAGCCTCTGTTTAACACGGCTTCCGACTCCAAAGGTAGGTCATTCTGCGGCGTAAAACCAATTTCGGGACTCGGACCGCAGGGGAGGTGTTCCGGATGAAAACCTCTTGAATCGGTTCATCGTGAAGAGCCGTCAGGACACCTCGACGGACGTTTTGGAGCAATGTGTCGAACCGCATGCAACAATATGAAAAAGAACTATAACTACACACGACGCAAGTTGTATCTGCCCGAATACGGGCGACACATCCAGGAGATGATCGACTCGCTGATGCAGATCGAGGATCGTCACGAACGGAATCGGCAGGCCCGGGCCGTGATTGCCGTCATGGGCAATCTCAATCCGCTGTTGCGCGACACGGCGGACTTCACCCACAAACTCTGGGATCACCTCTTCATCATGTCTGATTTCCAGTTGGATGTGGATTCGCCCTACCCGCGGCCCACGCGTCAGGAACTGACCGTCTCGCCCCGCCACATGGCCTATACGCAGGGACGTATCACCTACAAGCACTACGGCAAGTATGTCGAGCGGATGATCGGGACGCTGGCCGGGGTGAAGGATCCGCACGCGGTGGCTTCGACGGTCGACAATCTGGCCCGCTACATGCGTACGAAGAGCTACGAATACAATCAGGAGCACCCCAACAACGAAGTGATCGTTCGGGACATCAAACGGATGTCCGGAGGGAACATCCAGCTCGACGAAGAGGCCTTGAACAATCTCCGAAGTGACTATAAACAACCCTTTTCGGCACGTCCGCAGAAGGGGGCGCAGCAGCATCGTCCGCCGCACGCGCAGCAGCAACGGCAGAAAAACCGCAACGCCCAGCAATACCGCGGTTTCGTGAAAAATAACGGATCGCATCGCAATTCTTCGAAATAAGCGGCACGGAATTCCGGAAAAATTGCTATCTTTACTTCCATTAACGCGAAAACAATCATCCATGAATAAGCAAACGCTTTTCGGGACGTTCCTGACGGCGGCGCTGTTGTGCGGCTGTCAGTCGTCGAAAGTGAAGATTTCGGGTCGTTTCGTCGGGAATGATGCCCGGGAGGTCTATCTGGAGCAGTTGTCACCGCTCACGCCGTCGATCGTCGATTCCGCGGCGCTGTCCGAGGATGGCAGTTATGAATTCCGGCTCAGGGAGGTGCCTCCGACGCCGGTACTCTACAATCTGATCTACAACAACGAGCGGATTCCGTTGCTCTTGGCCGGAGGCGATCGTGTGACGGTCAGTTCCGTGGGGAGCGTCGTGCGCAACTATACGGTGGAAGGCTCCCCGGAGTCGGATCTTCTGCGTCAGTTCTACCAATCCTTCGTGGAGGGGGCGCAGCAGCTCGATGCCATTGCAGCCCGTTTTGCCGAGCCCGATCTGACGGAGGAGCGTCGTCGGGAACTTGCTTCGGAGTATACGTCCGAATACTATCGCATCCGCCGCGAGCAGCTGCGCTTCATCATCGAGAACAAATCCTCGCTGGCGGCCGTCTATGCCCTCTACCAGCGGTTGCCGGGTGATGCCTATCTTTTCAACGGAGACAGTGATGTGGTTTACTACCGCACGGTGGCCGAGGCGCTTGAAAAAAGCTATCCCGATTCACCCTATTTGCAGACGCTGCTGGCGGAGATTACCCGGATGGACGCACGCATGAGCCTCTCGTCCCGGGTTACCGAGGCATCGTATCCCGATCTGGAGCTGATGGACATCTACGGCAAGAAGATCCGCCTCTCCTCTCTGGAGGGGAAGGTGATTCTGCTGGACTTCTGGTCTGCGGAGCTGGGAACGAGCAATGCACTCAACGCCGATCTGAAGGAGCTCTACCGCAAGTATGCCGACGCACCGGTCGGCTTTGAGGTCTATCAGGTGGCCATCGACACGTCGAAACCCCTCTGGATTACGGCCGTACAGGAACAGCAGCTGCCCTGGATCTCGGTCAGCGACCTGCGGGGTCGGGGATCGGCGGCTCTGGGGCTCTACAACGTCCAGAAACTTCCGACGAACTTCCTGATCGACAAGACCGGTACGATCGTTGCCCGGGACCTTTACGGCAAGGAGTTGGAGAAGAAACTGGATGAACTGACCGGATTATGATCTATTTCGCATCCGACGTTCACCTGGGAGCCGGTGACCCGCAGACGGCCCGGGCTCTTGAGCGACGTTTCGTCGGGTGGCTCGACCGCGCGGCCCGCGATGCGGAGGCGATCTTTCTGGTGGGTGACATCTTCGACTTCTGGTTCGAATATCGTCGGGTTGTACCGCAGGGTTTTGTGCGCACGCTGGGCAAACTGGCCGAACTGACCGATCGTGGCATCCGGGTGGTCTTCTTCACGGGGAATCATGACATGTGGGTCGGCGACTATCTGACGCGCGAATGCGGTGTGGAGATCTACACCTCGCCACAGTTGATGACCCTCCACGGGCGGCAGGTCTTCGTGGCCCACGGTGACAACATGAACATCGATGGAGAGCCGATCTTGAAACTGCTGAACCGGACGTTCCGTTCGCGAACGCTTAAATTTCTCTTTTCATGGGGGCTGCATCCCGATCTGGCCTTGAAATTCGGCCACTGGTGGAGCGGCAAGTCGCGCAGGAAGCACAACGCGGCCGACGAACGGGCCCGGCTGACGGGTCACGGGCAGGGCTTCGATGCCCGGCTCACCGAACCGCTGATCGACTATGCCCGCCAATATGCCGCCACGCACCGCGTCGACGACTTTGTCTTCGGGCACATGCACTTCGCGCGGGAGTTCCGCGAGGGGAATCTTCATGTGGTGAATCTTGGCGGCTGGGAGAAGAATCCCTCCTATGCCGTACTGGACGAGCGGGGCGAACTCACACTGAAAATGTTGGAATCATGAAACAATACCTCGATCTGCTGCGTCGGATCACGACCGAAGGGGTCGTGCGCGGCGACCGTACGGGAACCGGTACCAAGGGGGTTTTCGGTCACCAGATGCGTTTTGATCTGGAGGCCGGTTTTCCGCTTCTTACGACCAAGCGGGTCTTCCTGAAGGGGGTGATCCACGAGTTGCTGTGGTTTTTGCAGGGCGACACCAATATTGCCTACCTGGTCCGTAACGGGGTCCATATCTGGGACAACGACGCTTTCCGCTATTACAATGAACTGTGCGTGAAGAACGGCGTATTGCCGCTCGACCGCGAAGCCTTTCTCGAGGTGGCGGGCGAGGAGTCGCCCATCGAGGGGTATCGTTTCGGTGATCTGAATCACGTCTACGGCTACCAGTGGCGTTCGTGGCCGCGGCCCGACGGCGGGGTGGTGGACCAGATCGCGCGGGCCGAGGAGCTGATCCGCACCAACCCCGAATCGCGGCGCATCGTCGTCTCGGCGTGGAACGTCGCGGAGATCGAGCAGATGGCCCTGCCGCCGTGTCACGTGCTGTTCCAGTTCTACGTAGCTCAGGGACGTCTTTCGTGCCAGCTCTACCAGCGGAGTGCCGACACGTTCCTCGGCGTGCCGTTCAACATCGCCTCCTATGCGCTGCTGACGATGATGATGGCCCGCACGTGCGGACTGCGCCCCGGGGAGTTCATCCATACGCTGGGCGACACGCACCTCTATCTGAACCACCTGGAGCAGGCTGCCGAACAGTTGCGGCGCGAGCCGCGGCCGCTGCCGACGATGCATCTGAATCCCGCCGTCGGGTCGATCTTCGACTACCGCTACGAGAATTTCACTCTCGAAGGGTACGACCCCTGGCCGGCGATCAAGGCTCCGATGTCATTCTAACCAAAGGTATCCGTATCATGCTCTCCATCATTGCGGCCGTTGCGCAGAACGGCGTCATCGGCGACCGGAATGCCCTGTTGTGGCACATTTCCGAGGATCTGAAACACTTCAAGGCCCTGACGACGGGTCATCCCGTCGTGATGGGACGTAAAACCTGGGAGGCGCTGGGACGTCCCCTGCCCAATCGGGTCAATGTCGTCATCACGCGGCAGGAGATCGAGATCCCGGGATGCCGGGTTGTCCATTCGCTCGACGAAGCGGTGGCGCTGTTTGCCGCCGACGAAGAGATCTTCATCATCGGCGGGGCCCAGATCTATGCCGAGGCGCTGCCCCGGGCCGGACGCTTCTACCTGACGCGGGTCTTCCACGATTACGAGGGTGACACGCTTTTCCCGACCTGGGACGAGGCCGACTGGCGGCTTGTTGCGAGTGAATCCTTTCCTCGCGGCAAGGAGTATCCGTGGCCGTTTGCCTTCGAGTGCTGGGAACGCCGATAGCGGAGAGTCCTTCGTGGGGCCTGTGTATCCCGCATGGCACCCCGTATTCGCTCACTTCGGTGGCTCCGGACCGGAACCCTGCGGACTTGTGGTTTCCTCCGTTTCTTCCATTCCCTCCCTTCCGTTCCCTCCTTTCCCGTTTCCTTCCGTTTCTCCCCCCCCCTCGCCGCCCTCTGTCATTTCGCCTTTTCGACCTCTTCCGCCAATCTCTTTCGGCTTGCCGATCAACGCCCTTTCGGAGTGTTGAACACCCCGTTGCCGCGAAAATTACGCATTTATACCACCGTATGAGCGACGCGGAATCCCTACCTTTGCAGTGCAAAGGTTTTTTTGTATTACAGGTATGGGAAAGTATTTCGACATGCTGATGGAGGACGTGCGGATGCGCGAAGGGTTGAACGCCTGCATGAACTGCGGCGTCTGCACGGGCGTCTGCCCGGCGGCCGAGTTCTACAACTACGACCCGCGGCAGATCGTCTCGATCGTCCAGTCGCGTGACGACGAGGCCATCGAGGCGCTGTTGAAGAGCGATACGATCTGGTATTGCGGCGAGTGCATGTCGTGCCGCCCGCGCTGCCCGCGGGGCAATACGCCGGGTTACGTCATCCAGGCGCTGCGCACGCTGTCGCAGAAGCTGGGCTTTTTCGTTGAGAGCGAAAAGGGACGCCAGCAGCTCGCCCTGAAGCGCATCATCGGTGAAAATATCCTCCGCACGGGCTACTGCATCGTGCCGCGGCTGGTTAAACCCGAACTCCACCCCGAACAGGGAACCGTCTGGCAATGGATCTACGACCATGACAAGGAGGTCTACGGCCAGTTTTCACCCGTCTACATGCGTCACGGTGCCGGAGCCCTGCGCCGCATCGATGAGGAGTCTCTGGATGAGATCCGCCGCATCTTCGATGTCAGCGGCGGCAGCGAGATGTTCGAGACCATTGAGAAACATTCCGACCGCAAGGCCCGCGAGATGGGCTACGAAGAGGGCGCCGACCGGCAGTACATGATGGACGTCTTCACCAACAACAGCAACGAACACTATTAGAAAGACCCGGCGATGATGAAACGCAGAAGTTGGCAGGAGTATCAGAAGGAGATTGCCGACGACCACTATTATTATGCCCGCAGCTGCATCCGGCAGAACTTCTTCCCGGGCAGCGAAAAGGCCTTTATCGATATTCTGACGAACGATCTGGGCAAGGATCTGCTCGACGATCCGAAGCATTCGTCGTGCACCGGCATCGGCTACCATTCGGACATCGTGCCGCTGGAGACGATCATGACGGTGGTTGCGCGTCAGTTCGCGCTGATGAACGAGGCCGGCTACGAAAACTTCGTCACCTCGTGCATCACCTCGTTCGGTATCTATACCGAGATCCTGGCCACGTGGCAGGAGTTTCCCGAGACCGAGGAGAAGACGCGCGAAAACCTCTACAAGGCTACGGGACGCGAATTCCGCAAACCGGCCAACGTTGCCCATACGTCGGACGTGATGTTCCACTTCCGCGACGAGATCGCCCGCCGGGCCAAGCACCGGCTGGTCAACGCCGTGACGGGCGAACCCCTGAAGGTTGTCGAGCACATCGGCTGTCACTACGCCAAGATCTTCCCGAAGTCGGGTATCGGCGGTTCCGAATTTCCGTATGTGCTGGCCGGGATGATCGAGTCGTGGGGCGGCGAGGTGGTCGATTATCCCGAACGCCGCCACTGTTGCGGCTTCGGCTTCCGCAACTACCTGGTGCAGGCCAACCGCGGCTATTCGATCGCCAATTCGCACAAGAAACTCGAGAGCATGGCCCCCTACAAGCCCGACTTCATCGTGGCCAACTGCCCGGGGTGCGCGATGTTCCTCGACAAGTGGCAGTACGCCATCGCCGAGATGGAGGGTACGACCTACGGCCAGAACGGCCACGGCATTCCGGTGCTCACCTACGAGGAGATGGCCGGACTGGTGCTGGGCTACGATCCCTGGGCGCTGGGGATCCAGATGCACCAGGTCGACGTCGAGCCGCTGCTCGACAAGATGGGCATCGACTACGACCCGGCGGCCAAATACCTGGGACGCAACGGTAAATACATCGGCAAACCCGCGTCGGCGGTGGTCAACTGCTGTCCGACGGATACGATATACGACATCAGAGAGTAATGAAGAAACGCATCATCGTCATTGGCGGCGGCGTAGCGGGCATGCAGACGGCCCTGCGCCTCGCGGAACAGGGCCTTGAGCCCGTGATCGTCGAAAAGGAGCCCGAACTGGGCGGCAAACTGAGGGGCTGGCACGTGCTGTTCCCCACGTTTACTCCGGCCGAGGAGGTACTGACGGACCTCCGCCGTCGGGTCAACGAGAGCGGCATCGAGGCGCTGACCTCCACCGAGGTGGTCGCACTGACGCCCCGGAGCGTGACGCTTGCCGACGGGCGCGTGCTGACGGGCGACGCGGTGGTGCTGGCTTCGGGTTCGACGCTGTTCGACGCCTCGATCAAGGAGGAGTACGGCTACGGCATTTACGACAATGTCTTCACGTCGGCCGATGTCGAACGGATGTTCAACGAAGGACGGGTCTCCAAAACTGACGGCACGGCTCCGCGCCGCATTGCCTTTCTGCATTGTGTCGGGTCGCGGGACGAAAAGGTTTGCCAGCAGCACTGCTCGAAGGTCTGCTGCGTGACGGGAGTCAAACAGGCCATCGAGATGAAGCGCCTCTTCCCCGAGGCCGATGTCTTCAACTTCTACATGGACATCCGCATGTTCGGACCCGGTTACGAGGAGATGTACCGCGAGGCACAGCAGACCTACAACATCCACTTTGTGCGGGGGCGTATTTCGGAGGCGAGCCCCACGATCGACGGCCGTGTGCAGATCAAGGCCGAGGATACGCTGACGGGGCGACCTTTGCGCATGAGCGTCGACATGCTCATTCTGCTCATCGGCATGCGGGCCAACGATGACAATGCCTCGTTGGCCGGGGGACCCGGTCTGGAGCGGGCGCGGAGCGGTTTCATGCGTCCCCGGAACCTTTTCCTGGGGAACATTGCCAGCAACGTCGACGGGATCTTCTACGCCGGGACCGTCACGGCCCCGAAGACCATCGGCGAATCGTTGAACGAAGCGACCGCGGCGGCCGACGCTGCGGCCCGATACGTGGGGGCATAGAGCGATGGCAGCAATCAATTTCGGATATACGATCTCCAAGCCGCGGGTGATCGACCTCGACCGCAACAACCTGCGCAAGAGCGACGAGATCCTGCGCGAGATGCCCGAATTGCAGACCTGCATCGGGTGTGGAGCCTGTACGGCGATCTGCACGGCCGGGAACCTCACGTCGTTCAACTTCCGCAAGGTCCATACGCTGGTCCGCCGCGGCGAGTACCAGGGGGCCTACGAAGAGATGAACAAGTGCATGCTGTGCGGCAAGTGCCGGCTGGTCTGCCCCCGGGGGATCAATACCCGCGGGGTGGTGATGTTGATCAAACGTAAACTGGGAGATTTCTGACAATGACATTCTACGCACCCTTCTGTCTGCCGTTCATCCTCGGCGCTGCGGTGATGTTCCTCACGCTGCTCTGCAAGTGGGGCCATTGGCTTTGGGAGCTGCCCCGCCGGGACAAGATGCGTCTGTTGCGCGGTCTTCCCACGCGGAAGACCCTTGAAGCCGTGGGGGAGGTCATCAGCGAATCGCTGCTTCACCGTCGTATCTTCCGGGTCAATCCGCTGTTGGGCTACATGCACATGTCGCTGGCCTTCGGGTGGTTCCTGCTCATTGCCGTGGGGTGGATCGAGACGATAGCCTATCTTGGTTTCCGGTATGTGCCGCTTCAGGGGCATGTCTTCTTCAAATACTTCGCCACGGGACTCGAACACAAGCCGGTTTTCGACTTTCTGATGGATCTGCTGCTGCTGTTCGTTCTCTCGGGCGTGGCGCTGGCCTGGGGCAAACGCGTCTGGTCGCGGGCCATGGGGTTAAAGCGTACCACGAAACATGTTCTGGGTGACCGGATAGCCCTTTCGGCCCTGTGGTTCATCTTCCCGGCGCGACTGGTGGCCGAGAGCACCACGTGTGCCATCTACGGCGGCGGAGGATTCCTTACCGGCTCGCTCGGCGGCTGGATGGCCGCCCATATCGGCACCATGCCGCTGCTGACGCTGGAATCCGTGGCGTGGTGGTTCTACTCCTCGTGTCTGGGGCTCTTCTTCGTGGCGCTGCCCTTCTCGCGCTACATGCACATCTTCACGGAGATCCCGCTCATCTTCCTGCGCCGCTACGGCATCCGCTCCTCGGAGAAGGAGTCGTCGTACGACCATTTCCAGGTGGAGGCCTGCTCGCGCTGCGGCATCTGCATCGACCCCTGTCAGTTGCAGAGCGTGCTGGGAATCAACGACGTGCAGTCGGTCTACTTCCTGCGGGACCGCCGCTATCACCATCTGCGGCTCCAGGTGGCCGACAACTGCCTGATGTGCGGGCGCTGTGCCGAACGGTGCCCGGTCGACATTGACCTCAACACGCTGCGCCTCAATTCACGCGATACGATGCACAACGTCCCCGACGAACGCCGTTACGGCTATTTCAAGGGGTTGGACCGTTCGTCGGGCGAGGGCAAGGTGGGTTACTTTGCGGGTTGTATGACGTTGCTGACACCGCGGACTCTCTCGGCCATGACGACGATCTTCGAGGCGGCGGGTGAGGAAGTCTGGTGGGCCGACCGCGAAGGGGGCGTCTGCTGCGGACGACCTCTGAAACTGGCCGGAGAGACCGATTCGGCACGCAAGATGATGAAATACAATGCCGACCTCTTCCGCAAACACGGTATCACGACGCTGGTGACCTCATGTCCGATCTGCCTGAAGGTCTTCCGCGAGGATTATGATCTTCCGGGCATCGAGGTGTTGCACCACTCGGAATATATCCTGCGCCTGATCCGGGCCGGGCGTCTGACCCTGGAACACGGTACGACGCGCTACACCTACCATGACCCCTGCGAACTGGGACGCGGCAGCGGCATCTACGACGAGCCCCGCGCCGTGATCGAAGCGGTGGGCGACCTGCTGGAACCGGCCTCGACGCGGGAGAATGCCCTGTGTTGCGGCTCTTCGGTGGCCAATACGGCGATTTCGGACGGTCAGCAGGTACAGATTGCGCGTTCGGTGGCTGCGGAGCTGGAGGCCACGGGGGCGGATGTGATTGTCACGGCCTGTCCGCTTTGCAAGAAGGCCCTGGGGCGTGGAACGCGGGGTGAGGTGCGGGATCTTTCGGAAATTGTTGCCGCCTCGCTGAAATAATTTTTCCCGGACAACCGTCTGAGGAGAAGCGTGTTTCAGTCTTCGTGAGTCATTGTCGCGCAAATTCGATTTGGAAGAAAGAATTTTTTGACTTATCTTTGCACATGCAAAGGCGATAAAGGCCGCAGCAGAGAGGGGGGAGGTTGGAATAGAGTTGGAAGTTAGCTGAGGCCGGAATCGGAAGTTAGCTGAGGCCGGAATAGAGTCGAAAGTTAAAAGACGAAAGACATATCGCGGGATGGAGCAGTTGGCAGCTCGTCGGGCTCATAACCCGAAGGTCGGAGGTTCGAGTCCTTCTCCCGCTACTGAAGCGGACAATTCGAAAGAGTTGTCCGCTTTTTTATTTAAGGTCAATTTCCGTGCTTAAGGTCAAATTCCGTGTTGTCGCTGAAAAGTGGTGGCAGTGGCGAGGTGCGGGGTGCGGAAAAGTGGAAAAGGTGTTTGGACTTTGAAAGAATAAGGTTATTTTTGTTGTACGGGATGACCTCGTCACAGCGTTCTGAATCTGTATCCGGATGCTGTGTGATGCCCGAAAAGACATTTCGTTTCAGGCTTTGCACTCTTTTTTGTCGGACCCAACTTGCCTAAAAAGAACCCTCTATGCGTTTTCCGGACCTTCGGTTTCTGTTTTCGATCGTCATTCTGTTGTGTTGTGGTTTGCCTTTGCGGGCTGCGGACCTTGCCTTCTCCAACTTGATGACGGAATCGGTCTGGAATCATCGGGTGGTTTACAGCATCGCCAAGGATCAGAAGGGATTGATCTGGATCGGAACAGACAACGGGCTGTATCGATACAACGGCTATCAGTACCGCTATTATTCGCAACCGGAACTGAACAATAACACGGTCAACAAGCTTTTCCTCTCGGAGAAGGGCCTTCTGATCGGTACGAACTCCGGACTTTGTGTCTATGATCCGGATTCGGATTCGTTCCGCGCGATTCCGTTGGCCGGCGACCGGGAGGAGAAGGCCTCCCCGGTCAGTGTGCGGACCATCTATTATTTCGACGGCACCTACTATATCGGGACCAATGACGGCATGTTGCTGCTGGATGCCGGGCTGAACTTCCAGTCGCACATCATCTTTGCCAGCAACGATCATGCGGAGAGTTCGAACATCGTGCGGGCCCTCCAGGCCGACAGCCGGGGCCGGATCTGGATCGGCACCTACAACGGGTGCTATCGTTTTACGCCGGCCGACCGGAAGATCGAATTTATCCGGACCCTCGATCGCCGGGCAACGGATCCGGTCAATAATCTGGTGTTGTCGTTCGAGCGGATTCCGGGGCGGCCCGATGAACTGCTGATCGGACATGAGACCGGGCTGAGTCTGATGAATATCCGGACACTGAAGTATCGGGTTCTCCGGAAAGGTGCCGCCTGCGACCTCTCCAACAACAGCATGAAGTGTGTGCGGTGCCTGTCGGATTCGCTGGTGTTGCTGGGAACGGACAACGGGCTGAATCTGCTGAATCTGAAGGATCTCTCGGTTGTTCATTATTTTCATGAGGCGGAGACGCGCCATTCGCTGTCGGACAACATCATCTCCGACATTTTTCTGGACCGGGAGAACCGTTTGATCTGGTTGGGAACCAACCGGGGAGTCTCCCGGATCCGGCTCACCGGGCGCCTCGGCGGGCAACTGTTCACCTATTCGGACAACTCCCTGTATTCGACGATGCGGGACATCGGAGAGGATATGCGGGGACAGGTCTGGATCGCCACGACCAACGGCGTGCTGTGTTGCCGGGACGGACGTCTCTTGAAGGTCTTCGATACGGAGGCCCGGCTCCGGCATAACAATTCGACGGTGGTTTTCGAGGATGCCCGGCAACGGATGTGGATCGGAACGCTGAACGGAATCAACTGCATCGATCCGACCACGCTCAAGGTCCTGGAACTGCAGGGTGTCGATGACAAATATGTACGGGGGATCCATCAGGCATCCGATGGCGATCTCTGGGTTGTAGATGACAAGGGGGTTCTCAAGGTCGTTTGGGAACGCAATCGCTGTCGGCTGGAAAGAATGCCCGTGGACAACGCCCTGTTCAACCGTTCCAATACGGAGATTCTGGTATCCGGATTCGATCGGGATCATCTGTGGCTGGGGGCCAACCACGGCATTTACTGTTATCATACGCTCGACGGCCGGACGACCTTCGTGGAGGGCAGTGCCGATTTCAGCAACATTACGGCCATGGAGGCGGCCGGCGGTCGTGTCTTCTTCGGGACGCCCTACGGGATCTTCTGCTACGAGGAGAAATCCGGGAGTTTCACGCCGCTGCCAGTGAGCGGCCACAAGATTTCGGTGGTGGATCTGGCTCTGGACGGGACGAATCTGTGGATTGTGGCCCGGCAGATGCTGTATTGCTACGATCTGACTTCGGGACGTTGTTCCCGGTATGATTACATAAGGGATGTTCCCTTTGACGGCGAGACTCCGCAATGCATCGTCTGCACGGCTCGGGATGTGATCATCGGGGGCTACGGTCAGTATGTGAAGATCGACAAGGCGAAGATCACCAGGGCGCGGATTTCGGCCGACATGGTCATCACGCGGGTCATCGCCGACGATTCGCTGCAACAGACGAACGATCGGCGGATTGCGTTGAATTATAACAACCGGGGCCTGAAGATCGAATTTGCCCTGCTCAACTATCCGGATGCGGCCAACAACAAGTACAAATACCGGTTGAAGGGGTTCGACAAGGAGTGGATCTGCAATATCGACGGGGAAAACAGGGTCGAATATCGGAATATCCCGCCCGGGGAGTATCTCTTCGAGGTCTGCGGGGCGAACGAGGATGACGTATGGTCGGATCGCGTGGCCCGGTTGGAGGTTGGGGTTGCGTATCCGTGGTGGCGACAGACCTGGGCCTATGCGCTTTATGTTTTGCTGTTGCTGCTCTTCCTGGGTGTCGTTACGGCCATCATCCGATGGCGGATCCGGGTCCTGGAGCGACGTCAGAGCGAGCATCTCAAACAGGAGAGTCTCCGCTCGCTGAATGCGATGAGGATGCAGTTTCTGGCCAACGTCTCTCACGAATTCAAGACGCCGTTGTCGTTGATTCTGGGGCCTGTCGAGGTGTTGTCCGGGGAGTTGCAGGCGAATGAGCGGCTGAGCGTGCAGCTTCGGATCCTGAATAAGAACGTGACGCGCCTGCGGCGGCTCGTGGAGCATATCATGCATCTTTGCAAACTGGAAAACCACGAGATGAAGTTTCATCCGCAAATGGGGGAGCTGGTTCCGTTCGTGAGGAACATCTTCGAGACCTTTACGGTCAATGCCGGGCAGCGGCAGATTCGGTTTTCGTTTG
>CALUKK010000129.1 GCA_944321205.1 uncultured Alistipes sp. | reverse complement strand
GAGCTCGGGCTGGTGGACATCACCACCACGGGGTGGGAACCCTCGGAGGAGGACCGGCAGTTGCTGCTCGATATCGAGGGATGTGCGAAGGCTGCGGAGTTCCTGAAGGGCTTCCGGGCCGACGAGGCCCATGCGGCGCTGCGCGGCGAGCCCTTTGCCACGGGTGAGGAGGCCTATGCGCACTATGCGGAGGCGCAGCGCGAAGCCGCTGCTATCCGTGCGGAGATTGCGCGTCTGGAAAAACTCGCCGACGAGCTGCGTCCGTGGGGCGCTTTTGATGTGGAGCGTACGGAGCACCTCGCTGCGGAGGGGATCGTACTGCATTACTTCTCCGCACAGCGCGGTACGTATGACCAACTGCAGGAGGAGTGGTCGGCGAAGTATACGCTTGCGGAGATTTCACGCAACGACTCTACGGTGTGGTTCATCGTGGTGACGGCCCCGAACGAGGAGGTGTCGCTCGATGCCCAGGAGATGAAGACCCCGCAGATGGATGTCCGCGAGGCGGAACGCCGCCTGGCTGCGGAACGGGAGAAACTGACGGCCCTGGATGCGGAGTTTGCACGGGTGGCGGCCTCGGAGGCCCTGCTCGCGCAGTATGCCACGACGCTGAAGGAGCGTCTGCAGGGGGTGCGTGTCGAGGCTACGGCACAACGGGAGGCCGACGGTACGTTGGTTATCATGGAGGGCTGGGCCGAGACGGAGACTTCGGCGAAAGTCGACGCGCTGCTCGAATCGTACCCCAATGTGGTATGGCTCAAGCGTGACCCGACGCCCGAGGACGATACGCCCGTCAAGTTGAAGAACAACCGCTTCGCGCGGATCTTCGAGATGATTGGCGACCTCTATGCGCGTCCGAAATACGGCTCGCTGGACCTCACACCCTTCTTCGCGCCGTTCTACATGCTCTTCTTCGGCATCTGCCTGAACGATGCGGGATATGGACTGGTTCTGCTGGCGGCGGGCCTCTTCATGCTTCACAAGTTCCGTGAGCCGGGCATGATGCGCCGTGCTTCGTGGTTTGCCACGCTGTGTGCCCTCTCCACGGTGGTCTTCGGCGGCATTTGCGGTTCGTTTTTCGGGCTGAGCCTCTCGGAGTATTTCCCGTCGATTCCCTTCTTTGACTTCCAGGGCAAGTTCTTCCTCATCTCGCTGGTTATCGGCCTGGTGCAGATCCTCTTCGGCATGGCGCTCAATATCTGGACTACGACACGCTGCTTCGGCATTTCGCACGCCTTCGGACAGTTGGGCTGGTTCATCATCCTTGTTTCGTGTGCACTGGCCGTGGCGCTTCCCATGGCAGGGTTTGCCATTCCGGGCTTTACCTCCCAGTCGGTGACCTTCTATGTTGCTCTGGGCCTCGGCGGCGTGCTGTTGCTGCTGCTCAACAACCCGCGGCGCAATCCGCTGGTCAACATCGGTGCCGGACTTTGGGATCTCTACAACAACATTACGGGACTGCTGAGCGATGTGCTTTCGTACATCCGACTGTTCGCTATCGGACTCTCGGGCGGCGTGCTGGCGCTGGTCTTCAATACGCTGGCCGAGGGCTTCGTGCCGGAAGGTGCCGGGATCGTGGTGCGGCTGCTGGTGATGATTCCGATCCTGCTGATCGGACATGGCATCAACCTCTTCATGTCGACCATCTCGTCGTTCGTCCACCCGATGCGTCTGACCTTCGTGGAGTTCTTCAAGAATGCCGGCTTCGAAATGGCCACCCGGTCGTTCGACCCGATCCGCAAAATGGACAAGACAAACGAATAAACAACAATAATCAAAAACAATTCAAAACATTATGGAAACAACAACAGCATTGGTAATGGCTTACGTCGGCGTAGCGTTGATGGTGGGCCTGGCGGGCATCGCATCGTCCGTGGGAACCGCAATTGCGGGTCAGGCGTCTGTCGGCGCCATGAAAAAGAACAGCGGAGCGTTCGGTAGCTACATGATTCTCTCGGCGCTTCCGGGTTCGCAGGGCCTCTACGGTTTCGTCTGCTTCTTCCTGGTGCAGGGCGGACTGACGAATCCTACGATTACGCAGGGCGCCGCCATCCTGGGTGCCGGTATTCTGGTGGGTATCGTGAACCTGGCATCGTCGATCTACCAGGCCAAGATTTGCGCCAACGGTATCGCTGCCATCGGCAATGGTCACGATGTGATGGGTAAGACGCTGATTCTGGCCGCTTTCCCGGAGTTGTACGCCATCCTGTCGGTTGCTGCAACCTTCCTGATCGCGACGCTCGACGGTGTGAACCTCTTCTGACGGTTCGCCTTGCCTGTCAGAGGGGGCCTTCCCAAGCGGGAAGGCCCCCTCTTTGTGTGCGGACTTTGGCGGGGTGCACGGGAAACAGGAGACCTGGTTCCCGCATGCGGGAAGGTCCCGGCCCTTGTGCCGCGTGTCGCTGTGCGGCGGGAATCCGTACGGCCGGAAATGTGCGACTTGCAGGGCGGAGAGTCCGTTTTCGTGCCCCGGATGTCCTGGTTCGATCCGTTTTGGTCCCCAAAACCCCATTGAAAAGGGTTAAAAGTACGTTTGTGTATCCGGCAAGAAAGTACGATATTTTGACAAAATAGTATGGACTTTTGCCGCGCGGAAAAAATGGCCGGGCTTTTCATTTTAGGTGTGATCCCTAATTTTTACTTTTGCCGCACCGAAAAACACCACACCAAACCTAAAGCCTCGAATCTATGGAAAAAAGCTCATCCTGCCCGGTCAACGGATCTCTTGCAGCCGTCCGACAGTCTTCACGAATCTGTTTTACCCACACTCTTTTTTCCGGATCTTTCTAATGTCATCCTGCCCGGTCCGCGATCGGATTTCGGGCCGGAATCCCTGCATCCGTCTATCAATTCAATTAACCAAACATTCCATAACGTATGATTCATTTTGGACACAAAATCATTCCGATGATTTTGGCACTGCTGATCACTCCTCCGCTGGGATTTGCAGTGGCAGTAGCCGACTCCGGAGCTTCGGTCCAAGACCGGAAGGTCACGGTCCGGGGTACCGTGAAAGATGCTGCCGGGGAACCTCTGCTCGGGGTTACCGTCCTTGTCGAGGGTACCGTAACCGGTACTTCGACCGGCCTTGACGGCGCATACGAAATCTCGTGTGCTCCGGATGCCGAACTCTCCTTCTCGTTTATCGGTTATCAGTCGCAGAAACTCCCGGTCGCCGGCCGGACCCAACTCGACGTAACGCTTGCCGAGGATACGCAGCAGGTCGATGAGGTGATCGTCATCGGTTACGGTACGACGACGCGACGCAGCACGGTGGGAGCCGTGGATCAGATCCGTTCGGAGGCGATAGCCGAGCGTTCGGTGGCAAACCTGACCCAGGCGCTCCAGGGTACCTCCCCGAGCCTTGTGATCCAGCAGCGAAGCAGCGACCCCGCGGACAATCAGCTGAACATCAACATCCGCGGTATCGGTACGATGAACAACAACCAGCCGCTGATCGTCATCGACGGACTGGTTTCCGACAATGCGTCGTTCAACAAGCTCAACCCTTCGGATATCGAGAACGTGTCGGTGTTGAAGGATGCCGGAACGGCGGCCATCTACGGTTCGCGGGCCGCCAACGGCGTGCTGCTTGTGACGACCAAGAAGGGCAAGCTGAACCAGGCTCCGACGGTCGAGTTGAACGCCCAGGTCGGATGGCAGAAGCCCTATGTGCTCTACACGCCGGTCGACGGATGGGAGAATGCCACGCTCTACAACATCGCCAAGGCCAATGCGGGGCTGGCTCCGGCCTTCACGGCCGAGCAGATCCGCGATCTGAAGGCGCACGGCAACGGCACCTTCTTCATGGATGAGATCTTCAGAACCGCCATGCAGCAGAACTACAATGTCAGCATCTCGGGCGGCGGATCCAATACGACCTACATGGTGTCGGCGGGTTATTTCGACCAGGAGAGCAACTATGTGGGACCCGATTACGGGCGTCAGCGTTACAACTTCCGGACGAACCTTACGACTGAATACAAGCGGGTGAAGGTGACGGCGCTGCTCTCCTATTCGCACGAGAACAGCAAGACGACGATCGCCGGCAATGCCATTACGGATGCCTCGCGTATCCCGACCTATTACTATTACCGGCAGTATGATCCGGCCACGGGCAAGTACCTGCTCAACGACAAGCTGACGGAGTACAACTCGCTGGGGCTGCTCGAACAGGGCGGTTACAACCGTTATCGCAACGATTACGTGAATGCGAACCTCTCGGCCGAGGTGAAGCTCTTCAAGGGGTTGAAGCTGCGCGGGGTTCTGGGCGCCGACATCTTTGCCGACCACCGCTATACCCGGACGCACGAGGTGATCTTCTACCAGATCGACGCTGCGGGCAATCCGGTCGGCGAGGGGCGTTCGGCCAACAACGACGACAAGTCGGAGGACTGGAACAAACGGGCCTACCTGATCAACTCGCAGTTGATGCTCGACTTTGACCGTACGTTCGACAAGCACCACGTGGCGGCGCTGCTGGGAGCCTCGAACGAATCCTACACCTCGGAGCAGAACCAGATCTCGCTCAAGTGGGCCGATCCCGATCTGGGAATCAAGGGGGATGGTACGGAGGCCGTGCTCGGCAGTTCGATGGTGACGCCCGACGCCACGACGCGGACGTCGCTCACCTCGCTCTTCGGGCGTGCGTCATACGATTACGACAACCGCTATTATGCGGAGTTTTCGTTCCGTTACGACGGATCGTCGAAATTCCGCTCCGATCTGCGATGGGGATTCTTCCCCTCGGTATCGCTTGGCTGGTGGCTCTCGGAGGAGTCCTTCATGGAGGGATACCGCGGCCGGGTCGGGGATTTGAAGATCCGCGGATCGTACGGTACGCTGGGTAACCAGTCGGTCGGCGACTATCAGTATTTCACCACCTACAACGTCTATTCGAACATCTACGCCTTTGACAATACGATGGTCGGAGGAGCCGGTTTCCAGCTCGGCACGGACAATCTCCAGTGGGAGGTTTCGAAGACCTTCAACGTCGGATTCGACGCCTCGTTCTTCAAGGGACATCTGAATCTGAGTTTCGACTACTTCAACAAGCATACGACCGACATTCTGGTCAAGCCCCAGACCCCGTTGATGCTGGGTACGGAGTTGCAGAACTACAATGCCGGAGAGATGCGCACTCAGGGTTGGGAGCTCTCGATCAACTATGTGCTCAACCGGGGCGACTGGGCGCATCAGTTCCAGTTCAATCTGGGAGACTCGTGGAACCGGGTGCTCCATTACGAAGGTTTCGAATCGATCGTTTCGCAGTCGGAGTTCTGGCGCATTACGCGGGAGGGGCTTCCCTTCAACTCCTACTACGGCTACAAGACCGACGGATTCTTCCAGAGCTATGAGGAGATTGCCTCCTCGGCCATCCCCGTCGGTGCGGACCTGAAGCCCGGCGACGTGAAGTTCGTGGATCGCAACGGCGACGGCGTGATCGACGAGAACGACCGCTTCTATCTGGGCAATGCCTTCCCGCGCTATACGGTAGGTTTCACCTACAATGTGGCCTGGAAGGGTATCGACCTGTCGATCTTCCTGCAAGGGGTGCTCAAACGCGACATGATGCTCCGCGGCGAGTTGATCGAACCGTTCCACTCGAATTACGGGTATACGATGTATGATCATCAGCTGGATTTCTGGACGCCGACCAATACCGATGCACGGTGGCCTCGGCTGACCGACATCTCCGACCCGTCGAACTCGAACAACTGGAAACGGGGTTCCGACATCTACATGTTTGACGGAAGCTACCTGCGGGTGAAGAACATCCAGTTGGGTTACACGCTTCCCGAACGGATCACGAAGAAGTTCGGGGTACAGCGTCTGAAGCTCTATGTCAATGCCGAGAATCTGTTGACGTTCAGCCATTGTACGTTCGTTGATCCGGAGTCTTCGGAGTTTGGCGGCAATATGGATTCGTCGGGGGCCAACTCGGCACGCAACTATCCGAGCCTGCGCTATTACGGTGTCGGACTCAATGTCACATTCTAATTTAAGGCGGGAGAAAAAGATGAAAACCACGATTCTCAAACATATTACCGTAGCGGTTTTTGCCGGTGCGATGTGTCTGGTCGGATGCAACGACCTGGACCAGGAGCCGACGAACAAATATACGGACAAGGCGTTCTGGACCTCGCCCGAACGGGCCAACATGGTGCTCAACATGGCCTACAACCAGATGTACAGCCACGACAAGATCTTCCAGGACGAGGCGTTGAGCGACAACATGTACGAACAGCGCGGGGATCCCGATACGCGGGTGATCCGTACGGGGCAGTCTACGCCCAACACGTCGCTGTTCCACAACGAATGGCAGTGGATTTTCCAGGGGGTGAAGACCTGCAACGTCTTCATGACCTTCGTGGATGACGTGCCGGGGATGGATGCCGGACAGCTGGCCTACATGAAGGCCCAGATCCGCTTCATCCGTGCCTTCCTCTATTTCCGGCTGGCCTGCTTCTACGGCGACATACCCTTCTTCCTGAAGGACATTTCGCTGGAGGAGTCGCGCCGGATGTCACGGACCTCCTATGTGGAGGTGATGTCGGCCCTGCACCGGGAACTGGATGAGATCATTCCGGATCTTCCGAAGCGGGACGATCTGTCGAGCGAGGACAACGGCCGTATCACGAAGGCTGCGGCGATGGTCCTCAAGGCGCGGATGTATCTTTACGAGAATACGCAGCGTACGGGGAACAGCGTTGCGGAGAACATGCGCAAGGTGGCGGATATCTGTGACGAGCTGATCCACAACCAGGCCGAGCACGGAAGCTATTCGCTGCTGACCCGGGGCAACGACGAGGGTTATCTTTCGCCCTACGAATACCTCTTCACCTCGGGTGCCGAGTATAATTCGGAGGTGATTCTGGACTATGCGGCCGTGGAGCTCGACAAGCAGTGGAACATGCTTTACAGCATGGTGCCGATCACGGCGGGTGCGAACCTCTGCCAGCGGGTCCCTTCGAAGGCGCTGGTCGACAGCTACAAGATGTCGGACGGTTCGACCCCCACGAATCTGAACTCCTATACGGGCCGGGATCCGCGGTTGCAGTATTCGGTGGCCTGCAACGGTTCGGACTGGTATGATCTGAACGAGAACGGCGAATATGTGCGCAAGTTCACGCTGGATGTCACCTCCGGGACCGACAAGGCCGGAACGTCAAACGGCTCCCCGACAGGCTTCTATATCCGCAAATATTTCGATCCGAACCACGGCAAGAACCTCGAAATGTGGACCAACATCATCATGATGCGTTATGCCGACGTGCTGCTGATGTATGCCGAGGCGAAGGCCTATCTGAACGAACTGGATGCCACGGTCTGGAACGAGACGATCCGTCCGATCCGGGAGCGTGCGGGTGTGGGCGGAGTCGAATTCCCGACGTCGGGCGACTATACGCAGATCGTGCGTGACGAACGGCGGGTGGAGCTGGCCTTCGAAGGGCTGCGCTACTTCGACCTGATCCGCTGGATCAACTACAAGGACGAGCGCTCGACGGCGGTGGCGGATCTGCTCAACGGCCCCGTCTACATGTACGACGGTACGTCGATCGCCGAATTCCACTTCGATACGGGTCGGGACATCCTGTGGTCGCTGCCGCTCTCCGAGACGCAGCTCGTTCCGACGCTGCTGCCCAACAATCCGGGTTATTAATCGTCGATCAAAAGCTATCGGAAAAAGATGAAAAAGATATTGAACATGTTGATGACGGCGGGTCTTGTCGTGTGGGGAGCCTCCTGTACGAACGACCTGGAGTATGAACCGGGCGGAGTGACACCGGTCAGGACGTTGCTGCAACCCGCCGACGGCAGTTACGTGGAGCTGTTGAGCGCCGCGACCGCGACGATGCGTTTCGAGTGGTCGCCGGCTCAGGCCGAGGATGGACAGCTGCCGCATTACGAGGTGGTTTTTCTGGCACGGCCCGACGGTGAGATCGTCTATCGTTGCGATGCGGGCTCGGCGACGAGCCTTGCCATCGCCCATAAGGAGTTGAATCTGGCCGCCAAGGCCGCGGGCATCGCCAACGGCGAATCGGGAGATCTCTATTGGTCGGTGGTTTCGAGCCGCGGGGTGACGACGGCGCCCGTTGTCGCGACACCGCGCAGCCTTTCGGTCAAACGGCTCTTCGGATTCGACATCATCCCCGCGACGCTCTATCTGACGGGTGCCGCCACCGAGGTGGGAGAGGACCTGTCGCAGGCCATGCAGTTCCAGGAGGAGAGCGCCGAACCCGGCATCTTCACGGTGATCATGCGTCTGGAGGCGGGCAAGAGCTATTCGATGTATGAGACGACGGATGCTTCGAGCCGTCACTTCACGATCGAGGAGGGTGAGCTCCGCGAGTTCGGTGCGGATGTGAAGCCCGCCACGACGCCGGCAACGGTCGAGCGGACGGGAATCTACCGGATCCGGGTTGATTTCAACACGCGTTCGGCCAACGTCGAGGAGGTGACGCGTCTGGCCTTCTACCAGCGCGACGATGTAGGCAATGCCGCGGCGTTGACCTACCGGGGTCTGGGAGTCTGGGTGCTGGAGCAGTACACGACCAGCGACGGTGACAACCGGTACGGATTCCTGGCCGATCTGAGCGGCACGACGACCTACCAGGAGAAGTGGTCGAGCGTGAACTATAACAACAGCAATGCTCCGACGAGCAGCACGTCACTCGATTGGTGGACGATCTACATGAACAAGGATATCACCTCGGACGGCTGGTGGGGCTATACCTTCAAGTGGATCGATGCGGAGTGGGCCGAGAAGAAGGTCGTGACGATCGAGGTCCACATGGATCACACGCAAAACTACTACTATCACACGGTCACTTATGTAAAATAAATCGGACGGAGGCGAAGCCGCACGGATCCGTGCGGCACCTCTCCGGCGATCGAAATCTGGATTATGAAAACGATCATCAATAAATGGACGGTTCTGATGCTTGTGGGGGTGGTTTTGGGATCCTGTACCAAGCATACGGAATACGACGATACGAGTTTCGAGGCGGTGGAGCATCTGCTCTATCCGTCGGACGGCGACAAGGTCGATCTGATCGACCAGGGCGATGCGAAGGTCTACTTCGAGTGGGAGGCCTCCCGGGTTGGTACCCCGACCTACATGGTGGTTTTCCGGGATGCCCGGGGGAATGAGATCGAGCGCCGGCTTTCGGACGACGACGGACGGAAAGCCACGCTGAAGCTGCTGTACAGCGAATTGAACCGCATTGCCGGCGATGCGGGTATTGAACCCGATGCGACGGGAGATCTCTACTGGACGGTTTGTGCGGCTCTGGGCGGCGCCGAGAAGCTCTCGCCCGACGAGGCGCACCGGCTGAGTGTCACGCGCTATGCGTCGATCGATGCCCCGTATCGGCTTTATGTGACGGGTGCGGGTTCGGAGTTTACGGACGATCCGGCGCAGGTTCGGGAGCTTCGCAATCTGGGCGACGGACGTTTCGAGATCTACACGAAATTCTCGGGAGAGTTCCGTTTCATCAACCGCAACGAGGCGGGGAACAAACGGACGTTCGGCGTTTCGGAGACGGGACGTCTGGTCGAGGCCTCCGATGCGACGGGTACGGGCGATGGAATCTATCACGTGACGGTGGATTTCAACACCGGAACGGTCTCCATGGCGAAGATCGAGAGCGTGAAGTACCACTACTGCTGGACGCCGGATCCGGATGCCGAGATGACCTATGCGGGCGACGGCGTCTGGAAATACGACATCGAATGGACCGGAGGTGATTCCCGGTACCGTTTCGACGTGGTGATCGACGGGGTCGGATATATCTGGGGTTACTCGGAGAAGGACATGAACGGAGGGGATGTGCCGACGGCCCTGACGGGTCCGACCTATACCCTTTCGATGCGTGAAAAGGGGGATATCAATCCGTACGATTATGGGTTCAAGTTCTATGCGGCGCTGGAAAACGTACCGTGTACGATCGTACTCGATTGCTCTCCGTCGGTGGAGGCCTATTGTCACGGCTTCGAGTTCGCTTTCGAACCGGTAGCCAAGGCTGTCGGGCTGTCGACGCCGGCAGCCGATGCCTCCGTGGAGCTGAATGCCGTTCCCGGGAGCTCGGAAACCTTCTCGTGGAGCCTTTCGGAGGAGATCTCTGCGGCCGAGAAGCAGCTGACGACCCATACGTTGATCTTCTATGCCGATGCGGCCCGGAGTCAGGAGGTGGCCCGGGTGAGTGCGGGTTCGAGCTCTTCGGTAGCGGTGAGCGACATGGATCTGGATGCGTATGCCCGGCTTGCCGGTATCGGTTCCGGAGCCCGCGGAGAGCTCTATTGGGCCGTGGAGAGCGAACTGATCGGAACGACGGCGTCGAGCGATCTGCGCAAGCTGATCGTCACCCGCGTGAAGGGGATTCCGGATATGGTCTACATCACGGGGCCGGCTTCGGAGTTCGGTTCGGGTTTCCAGCACTTCAAGATGCTGGAGGCCGGCAAGTTCGAGATCTACACCAAACTGACCGCCGGCAGCTATTCCATCACCGATTCGGAGCGTTCCGATGCCCGGAGCTTCTCGGTGGCGGGCGGCAAACTCGAGGAGAGCACTTCGGCCAACACCTCGGACGAAGAGGCTATTTACCGCATCACGCTGGATTTCATTGCCGGAACCTCGCGCTTCGAGAAGATTACCGACGTACAGTATCAGTTCAAGATGACCCGTTATGTTGTCGAGCTGCCGTATCGCGGCAACGGCATCTGGGGCGAGAACAACTTCTCGGCCACCAATGGCGGAGATGATACGCGCTACTACCTGTATATGAGTTTCGACGGTGTTCCGATGCGTCTTGGCAACAGTCAGGCCGACTATGCTGCGGCGGATCCGGAGAGTTTCTCGATGGAGGGCGACAGCAACTTCTACGTCTATCTGATGGAGGAGCCCTCGAACGAGTGGAATTATTACTTCAAGTTCCCCCGGTCGTACCGCAAGACGCAGAAGGCGATCTCCCTGAAACTCAACATGAGCAGCGACGTCGAGCACTATTACAACTACGTCACCGATCAGACGATATTTTAATGGGAATTAACCGACCGGAGCGGGGTCTCGGCCTTCGGGAGGAGGCTCTGTCCGGTCGACAATACGCATAATTTATGAAAAGATACATCTGGGTGTTTCTCTCGGCAGCAGCGCTGATGACGGCCTGCGAGGTGGAGGACAAATATTACGGCGAGGAGCCGGTTGATTCCTCCCAACGGCTGGACGGTGTCTACGCCGAGGACTGGACGGCACATGCCGATTTTCTCGACGAGAAACTCATCGAGCACTTCATGAACAAGGACAAGGGGACGTTCTATTCGACGGACGGGGATCGCGAAGGCTCTTCCTGGAACTGCTACTGGCCGCAGGCTCATGCGATGGATGTACTGGTCGATGCCTATCTGCGGATTCCGGAGGGAGACCCGCGCCGTGCGACCTACGAGCAATACATGTCGCTCTGGTACCGGAACAAGGGCAACAACTACGCGGGCAGCGATTACAGCGGGACCAGCGGCTTCGGAAATGCCTTTACGGATGATGCCGCGTGGATCGTACTGACGCTGATCCGGATGTATGAGGCCACGGGCGAGGCTTCGTATCTCGAAGCGGCGGCTACGACCTATCGGGAGTCGGTGATCTCCCGCTGGACGGAGGACGAGAACGGGGGCGGACTTCGCTGGAGCATGTCGGAGGAGAACAGCAAGAATGCCTGTGCGAACGGTCCCGGTGCGCTGTGTGCCCTGCGCCTGTGGGCCAATACGGCGGAGGGACCCGAGCGGGATCAGTATCTGGCCGATGCCGAAAAGATCTACGGCTGGCTGCGTGCTACGCTCTACAACCCCGAGACGGGCGCCGTGGCGGACCATATGAAGAACGGGGTCATCAGCGGCGGTCCGCTGACCTACAACCAGGGAACGTTCCTCGGAGCGGCTCACGAACTCTACAAGGCGACGGGGAATACGAATTATCTGGTCGAGGCGGCCCGTGCCACCCGTTATACGATGCATTCGATGGTCAAGGAGGGTGTTCTGCAGAACGAAGGTTCGGGCGACAATGCCCTGTTCAAGGGGATCTTCATCCGTTACGCCATGAATCTCTGGCGGGATTCAGGGGTTGACAAGGTGGATGCTTCGCTGCGTCGTGAGATCGAGGAGTTCATCCTCTACAACGGATTGATCTGCTGGCAGCAGGGGGTTCTCAAGACGGAGGATTCGAATTGGTTCTTCGGACCCGACTGGATGACCTACGGTTCGACCTGGGACGGACGTCTGAATCCCCAGGTCAGTGCCACAACGCTTGTCGAGGCGATGGCGGTGCTGCGGGCCGAGTGATCCGTTCTGGTGGCCGGAATATCGTACGGGGCTGGATTCTTGAGAATCCGGCCCCGTTTTTCCACCCCCTCCCGGGAGTCGGGTCATTCCGCCATGTCGTGCTCCGTATCCGTTCTGTCGGACGGCTCGGCGGGGGTGCCGACCTGCCCGTCGAGTTGCGAGAGCCGCTCCTTGCGGTAGATCTTCGGCGTGCAGCCGTATTTGGCGGCGAAGGATTTGAAAAAGGTGCCCCGATTGGCGAATCCGGCCTTGTAGATGATCTCGTCGATCGAGAGCTTGGTCGTAGTGAGCAGCTGTTCGGCCCGCGTGAGCCGGTACTCCTTGATGATCTGGCTCGGAGTCTGATTCAGAATGCTGTCCACACGCCGGTAGAGATTGCGGATGCTCATGCCGAGCTCCGCGGCAATGAATTTGGTCGAGATGTCGGTATTCGAGATGTTGTCTTCGATGATCTTCATCATCCGGTCGATGAGCTCCTTGTCGTCCTGGTGCATGATCCGGCCGTCGGAGACCTCGAAGGCGCTGATCGTCGACTGGTAATAATCCTTCAGCGAACGGTTCCGTTTGAGCAGCTGGTCGGTTACGGCCTTCAGATATTCGACGTCGAAGGGCAGCGTCAGACAGATGTCCGCACCGGATTCCACCCCCTTGATCCGATCGTCGAGCTGTCCGGACGTTGCGAAGAGGATGATCGGGATGTGGGCCGTCAGGGGCCGGTCCTTGATGAAACGGATGAGTTCCAGACTCTCGGATCGCTCCGTGAGGGCCTCGCAGAGCATGATGTCCGGATGCATCTGCTTGAGCAGCTTGACGGTCTCGGCCATCCCCGTCGGCATCTTGATGTTGTACTCCGTGGCGAAGAGATCGGCCACGAAATTCATGATCTCGGGGTTGTCGTTGACGATGAACATCGTCGGGCGCTTCTTGTCGAAGGAGAACTCCTGTTGCGGGGCGGGTTGCAGGGGCAGTCCGTATGACGTGCTGCCGGCAACGATGTGTCGCGTCTCTGCAAGGGCATGCCCGCCCGACATCTGGAGTTGCGGCAGTTTCACGGTGAAGGTGGTCTGGGCATTGGGGGTGCTTTCGACCTGGATCTGGCCGTGGAGCCGGACCACCAGACTGTGGCAGATTGCCAGACGCATGTCCCCCTGGAAGGAGAGTCCGCGGGCACTTTTGCGTTCGAAATAGTCCAGCGCCCGATGGCGGTCGAAGATCATCTCGATCTCGTCGAGATTGACCCCCGGGCTGTCGTTCGTCGTCGAAAGAAGCAGCATTCCCTGTTCATTCCGGAGGGTGAGGCGCACCGTTCCGTTGTAGGGCGTATGCTTGAAGGCGTTCGACAGCAGGGTGTCGAGAATCGCCGAGAGCGCCTCGCGGCCCGTCGGCCATACGAGATTCTCTTCGATCGCAGCCTGGCTGTGGAGGTTGTTCTGCCGGGCATAGGCCTCGTAGCTTTTCAGAATGCTGCGGGCCAGTTCGTTGACCTGGACCAGCTCGACATTCTCCTGTTCGTCGTTCTGCGAGCCGCGGAACTCGTGAAGCATGTAGACCAGATTGTGAAGCCGGGAGACATTCTGACGGATCATCCGGGCGTATCGCAGGATGTACGAATCGGACTTGTCATAGGCCAGGATCTGTTGGCATGGCCCCGAGATCATCGTCAGCGGCATGGACAGCTCCTGGGTGATGTTCGACAGCAGGCGCAGTTTCGATTCGTAGATCTCTTCCCGGCGGAGCATGTCGAGACGTTGGAGCTCTTCGTCGCGGCGCCGACGGTACTTGCGCAGATAGCGGAGAACGATTCCTGCGGTCAGCGCCATCCCGAGCAGCGCATAGAGTACCCGGGAAATCGTCGTGGCGTACCAGAACGGACGAAGGTGGATCGGCAGCGAATATACGGGACTGACCGCTCCGGTCGTATTGTTCCGGTAGCGGATTTCGAGGCGATAGCGGCCGGCCTTGAGATCCGCAAAGGTGAGATCCGTTCCGGTCGCGGTCCATTGGCTGTTGTAGTTCTCGAGCCGATAGGTATAGGAGTAGTTGCTGCCGTTGATGTAGTCGAGGGCGGCAAAGCGGATTCCACGGAGGCGTTGTCCGGGGCGGAGCGTCAGCGTGCCCCGCTTCGAGAGCAGGGCATCGACGCTCTGCAGTTCGTCTCCGATCCGCACGTCGCGGAAAAGAACCGGAGGCGCGTAGGTCTCCTCCTCGAAACCGGTCTCTTCGACCGTCACCACGCCGTCGATGCCTCCGAAATAGAGCACCCCGGTCCGAGGATCGGCAAAAGCCGCGCCATCGCTGTATTCGATGGTCTTCAGACCGTAGGAGTAACCGTATGTCACCACGTTGCCGGACTGTGGCGTGTATTGTTTCAGCCCGCGATTCGTACTGACCCAAAGGTCCTTGCGGCTGCTCTCCAGAATGCTGTGCACGGTGCCCTCCATCCCGGGGATGAGTTGCTGGTCGCGGGGAGTCAGGCGGATGAGCCCGAGACTGGTCCCGAACCACAGGGTGTCGGGTGCGCTGCAATGGATGGCGAACACGTCGTTGGCAATGGCTTCGTGTCCCTGGTCGAAGCGGAAAATCCGCGAACTGTCGTGGAACACGTCGTAACGCACGGCCCCTTCGCCGCGATTCCCGAACCAGATGGTCGACCGATCCTCGGGGCAGAGCGCGAAGAAGAGGTTCTTGATCTCCAGCGCCTCGTTGAAATGCAGCCTTTTGCAGCTGAGGATGGTCGGGTGTGCTGCGGATCCGCCGAGCGTGACGCGGAACACGCCGCACCCGACGGTTGCTATCCAGAGCGTGTCGGGGGCGCTTTCGTAGAGCGCGTGGACATATTTCAACGTTTCGGGGGTTTGCAGTCGGTGGATGGTCCGGTCCCGGTAGGAGTAGTAGTTCAGTCCGGAGCCCTCGGTTCCGATCCAGAGCAGGTCGCGATGGCTTTCGGCAAGGACGTAGACCGAATTGTCGGAGAGTTCGCTGTTGCGGACGGTGAAGCGTTGCGAGATGCCGCCCTTGAAGCGGTTCCAGTTCCGGAAATTGTCGATGCGGAGGATTCCTTCCCCTTTGGTTCCGATCCACAGGGAGCCGTTGCGGTCGCAATGGATGGCCCGTACGGGTTTTGAAAGTCCGCCGGGCAGCTCTGAAAAGGAGATGGACCGAAAGGAGTGGGCATTGCGTGTACGTTGGAAGAGTCCCTGTCCGTCGGATCCGATCCAGACGATCTCCTGTCGGTTGTCGCGCAGCAGGGAGAAGACTCCGCATGCGATGTCGATATGTTCGGAGACGAACTTTTCGCGTTGTTCGGGGGTTGTGCGCAGGCGGATGACTCCGTTGGTATAGAAGGAGACGATATAGTCGTCACCGTCACGGATGATGCTCGACACGCTGCCCATTTCGTCCATTTCGGCCCGCAGCTCCTTGAGGTAGAACGACTGTCGGTGGTCGATGCGGAATTCATAGAGTGTTTTCCGCGAATCGATGTAATAGATCCTTCCGTGATCGACGAAGGCCTGTTCGGGCAGTCCGGGGGTTGAGATCCGTTCGGGCCGTCCGAAGCGGAGCTGCCGCCCGGGCGTGGCGAAACGGGTCGGGATCCGGAAGATCCCTTGCCGGGAGACCAGCCAGAGATTCTCTTCGGAATCGAAATGCTGGGCGAGCAGATCGTCGTAGCGAATCCCTTCGGGCATGTCGATGGCCGTAAAGCGGTGCTTTTCGGGATCGTAGGCATAGCACTTCTCCTCGGGAGCAAAGACGACGATCTCCTCGCTGCGGCGGGTTGCGATGCGGAACAGCCCCTGGAAATCGGGATGAGGCTCGACTTTCTTGGTGTCGGGGTCGAACAGATCGAGCCCGTAGTTGGAGCGGATCCAGAAGAGGGAATCGGTAGTTACGGCGATCTCTTCGATGAGGTTTCCGGAGAGCGAGCCGTTTCCGCTCCAGTCGTTCGGGAAGAGCCGCATCCGTTCGCCGTCCCACATGTTGAGTCCATCGCAGGTTCCGACCCAGAGGTATCCGTGTCGATCCTGTGCCAGGGAGAGGATGGCATTGTTCGAGATGCCTTCGCGGCTGGAGATCTGCCGGAGGTTGTTGGCCGGGGCCGCTACGGCCGCGAGGAGGAGTCCTGCAAGAATGATGGTCTTCCGTATCATGCGTAAACGGGTCTGTCGTTTTGGGGAATGTACAAAATTATGCTTTTTTACGTAGAAACGGACAAAACGGACGGAAGAAAAGACGTGGAATCGGACTTTAAACCCGTAGAACTCTCTCTCTGAATGCTGGAAGAGCCCTTTTTATGTACGTTTTTGCAATTTTGAGTCTCATCTTGCAATTTGGCAGAAAAACGGACTATTTCTACATGGATACGGACTTGCCGATCCCCGGGTGTTTTTTATTTTTGTTCCTGCAAAACCCGAAACCGATCAATGAACCGATATGAAGCCATGTGCCGCCGTTGTCGCCGATGCAGTTCTGCAGGGCGGCCCTCCCGATCCGGGAGCCTCCGGCAACCGACTCCGTATCCAAATTTCCGGTAAATAATGAAACAAACCCTTTTAGCCATGGCTGTGGCCGCAGGACTCCTTGTCGGCTGCAACACCACGACGCCGCAGGCCCCGTCGGAGAATCTCGGGCGTGCGGCGGCCACCCTCGACTCGATCTATCTTCACTATGGTATTCCCGAGACGCCGCTGTTGCGTGAAAACTACCCCTTCGATGCCGATTACCGGGCCGGGTACCTGGCCTCGCAGGAGCAGGCGCAGCCGAATCCCTATTCGTATTTGTGGCCCTTTTCGGGGACCTTGTCGGCGGTGAGCGCCCTGGTTGAGTCGGACGCTTCGTACGGGCGGCTTCTCGATCGGCGGGTCTTGCCCGGACTGTCGCAATATCTCGATACGCTGCGGCATCCGGCGGCCTATGCCTCCTATATAAATACGGCTCCGGCGTCGGATCGGTTTTATGATGACAACATCTGGCTGGGCATCGACTTTTGTGATCTGTATGCCGCGACGGGTGAGGCGCGTTATCTCGATCGTGCGCGGATGATCTGGCGGTTTATCGAGAGCGGGATGGATGACGTGCTGGGTGGCGGCATCTATTGGTGCGAGCAGCAGCGGCATTCGAAAAATACCTGTTCGAATGCCCCGGGGGCGGTCTATGCGCTCAAGCTCCATGCCGCGACGAAGGATCCCCGCTACCTCGAACAGGGCAAGGCGCTCTATGCCTGGACGCGGGAACGGCTGTTGGATCCTTCCGACGAACTCTATTTTGACAACGTGTCACTCGACGGGAAGATCTCACCTGCGAAGTTCGCCTACAACAGCGGGCAGATGATCCAGGCCGGGGTGTTGCTCTATCGTGCTACGGGGGAGCCCGCCTACCTGGAGCAGGCGCAACGTACGGCGGCATCGTGTTACGAACGTTTTTTCGAACCCTTCGATCCGGGGGACGGGACCACGCTCCGGCTCCTGGGCAAAGGCAATGTCTGGTTTTCGGCCGTGATGGTGCGGGGCTTGATCGAGTTGTATGAGGAGGATGGTCTTGCAACCTACGTCGATGCCGTACGCCGGAGCCTGGATGTTGCCTGGGAACGGGCCCGGGATGAACACGGACTCTTCGAAACCGACTTTACGGGACAGGAGCGGCAGGCGAAGAAGTGGCTGTTGACACAGGCGGCCATGGTGGAGATGTATGCCCGGATGCACCGTCTCGATACGCAGACCCGAAAATGATTGTCGAACTTGAAAACAGATAAAAAATCATGAAGAAATCAGACATTTCCCGGATCAGTCTGGCCGTTGCGGCCCTGCTGGCGGCGGGAGCGGCAACCGCCGCAGAGAACAACCTTGTCCGGACGACGGGTACGACGGTCGTCATGGAGGCCGACAATACGCGTGTGGCGCGTCCCGCGGTGCGGAATTATGCCGAGACGAAACGTCCGGCAAAGTCCGAACGACTCTTTACGTCGGAGGCCGTTGAGGCCGAAATCGCACGGGTGAAGAGCCTGTTGCTGAATGCCCGTTTGGCGTGGATGTTCGAGAACTGCTTCCCGAACACGCTCGACACGACCGTGCGCTGGACCCGCGAGGATGAGGACGGAAAGGACGACACGATGGTCTATACGGGCGACATTCATGCCATGTGGCTCCGGGATTCGGGGGCGCAGGTATGGCCCTACGTGCAACTGGCCAACCGCGACGAGGCGTTGCGCAAGATGATTGCCGGCGTGATCCGCCGACAGTTCAAGTGTATCGAACTGGATCCCTACGCCAATGCGTTCCTCGATCCCGAGGATCCGAATCCCGATCACCAGTGGATGAGCGACGGTACGAAGATGCGTCCGGAACTGCATGAACGCAAGTGGGAGATCGATTCGCTGTGTTATCCGATTCGTCTGGCCTATGAGTATTGGAAGGTGACGGGCGATACGTCGGTGTTCGATGAGCACTGGATGGCGGCTATCGGGAACATCCTCCGCACGTTCCGCGAGCAGCAGCGCAAGGAGGGTGTCGGTCCTTATACCTTCGTGCGGGAGACGAACCGTCAGCTCGATACGGTCTGCAACGACGGAAAGGGCAATCCGGTGAATCCCGTGGGGTTGATTGCATCGGTGTTCCGGCCTTCGGACGATGCCACGACCTTCCTGTTCCTCGTGCCGTCGAACTTCTTTGCCGTGACGTCGTTGCGCAAGGCCTCGGAGATCCTCGCGACGGTGAACGGCAAGGCGGAGCTGGCGGCCGAATGCACGGCTCTGGCCGACGAGGTCTCGACGGCTCTGAAGAAGTATGCAACCTACAATCATCCCGAGTTCGGTACGATCTACTGCTTTGAGGTCGACGGTTTCGGCAACCATTTCCTGATGGACGATGCGAATGTGCCGAGTCTGTTGGCGATGCCCTATCTGGGGGATGTGGATCTCGATGACCCGATCTATCAGAATACGCGTCGCTTTGTCTGGAGCGAATCCAACCCCTACTTTTTCCGGGGTTCGGCCGGTGAGGGAATCGGCGGTCCGCACGTCGGTTACGACATGATCTGGCCGATGAGCATCATGATGAAGACCTTCACGTCGCAGGACGACGCCGAGATCAAACGCTGCATCGAGATGTTGATGACGACCGATGCCGGTACGGGCTTCATGCACGAATCCTTCCACAAGGATGATCCCTCGAACTTCACGCGTTCGTGGTTCGCCTGGCAGAACACGCTGTTCGGAGAGCTGATCCTCAAGCTGGTGAACGAGGGGAAAGTGGATCTTTTGAATTCGATCGACATCGAGTAACCGGACCTGTAAAACCTGCTTGGATGAACCGTTTTTTGAGTATGGTGGCCTGCCTGATGATCGTGGCGGGCTCGGCCCGGGCTCGGAGCTTCGAGGTGACGTCGCCGGACGGGCGGTTGCAGATGACCGTGGAGGTCGACGAACGGATTGCCTGCCGGTTGCAGGCCGGAGAGCGGATCCTGTCCCGAACGGAGGGGCTGGCTCTGGAGTTGATGGACCGCACGCTGGGTGAGAATCCACGTCTGCGACGGGTGAAACGCTCCTCGGTTGATGAACTTTTACCGCGGATCAACCCGACGAAGAGTGCCGAAGTCCGCAATCGCTACCAGGCCCTGACCCTTGAATTTGCGGGGAATTATGCCCTGGAGTTCCGGGTCTTTGACAATGGTGCGGCCTATCGTTTCGTGACGTCGCTGCCGGGGGAGATCGAAGTTCGGGATGAACACTTCCAGATCACTCTCGAGCCGGGCTCCGAGGCCTGGATCTCCTCGGTCGGGGGGTTCCGCACGATGTATGAGGAGCCCTATTCCCGAGTTCCGATGTCGGAGGCGGATGTTCCGGGGCGGTTCTCCTATCTTCCGATTCTGGCATCGTTGCCCGAGGGTGGCAAGCTGCTCTTTGCCGAGTCCGATGTGCGGGATTATCCCTGTCTGTTTCTGCAGCGGAACGGCGCGGAGGGTTTTGAACCCCGTTTCCCCCGGGTGCCGGCCTCCTACGGCCCGGAAAACGACCGGAGTCTGAAGATTCTGGCCGAGGAGCCGTTTATCGCCCGGACGCCGGGGACCCGGAACTTTCCGTGGCGCCTGACGGTCGTGGCGGCGGAGGATGCCGATCTGGTGCGCAACGAACTGGTCTGGCTGCTTGCGGAACCGGCTGCCGGGCAGGACTGGAACTGGGTGAAACCCGGACTGGTCAGCTGGGACTGGTGGAACGGCATGCGCCTGACGGGTGTCGATTTCCGGGCCGGACGCAATACCGAATCGTACCGTTATTACATCGATTTTGCGGCCCGTTACGGGATCCCCTACATCATCATGGACGAAGGCTGGTCGGCCTCGACAACCGACGTCACGCATCCCAATGCGGATCTTGACCTGCAGGAGCTGATCGCCTATGGCCGCGAACGCAACGTGGGAATTATCCTGTGGTTTACGTGGCTGTCGGTCGAGCAGCAGATGGAGGATCTCTTCGCGACGCTCGAGCGTTGGGGAATTGCGGGCATGAAGATCGATTTCATGGATCGCAGCGATCAATGGATGGTGGACTTCTACGAGCGGGTTGCCCGCGGCGCCGCGGCGCACCACCTGCTGGTTGACATGCACGGCTCCTATACGCCGAAGGGGCTGTATCGTACCTATCCGAATCTGTTGACCTGTGAAGGGGTGTTGGGCATGGAACAGGGCGCGCGCTGCCGGCCTTCGAACAGCAATCTGCTGCCCTTCATCCGGAATGCGGTCGGACCGATGGACTTTACGCCGGGGTCGATGTTCTCGGCGCAGCCCGAGGAGAACCGTTCGACGGGCAGCAATCCCATGGGCTCCGGAACCCGGGCCTATCAGATGGCCCTTTACGTGCTCTTCGAGAGTCCGCTTCAGATGATGTCCGACAATCCGGTGCTGTACGAGCGCGAACACCCCTGCACGGAGTTCATCGCGTCGGTTCCCACGACGTGGGATGAGTTGCGGGTTCTGCATGCCGAGTGCGGAGAGCAGCTTGTCGTGGCCCGCCGCAAGGGGGATCGGTGGTATATCGGCGGTATTACGGCTGAGAAACCTTTCGAGATGCGTCTTTCGTTGGATTTCCTGCCATCCGGGCGCCAATACCGCATGACGTCGTTCGAAGATGGCGTGAATGCCGATCTGCAGGCCATGGATTACCGGCGGCGGGTCCGTCAGGTCGATTCGTCGAGCAGCATCGAGATCCGGATGACCCGCAACGGAGGTTGGGCGGCCGTGCTGGAGTAGGCCGCTCCGGCTTCGGAAAGCCGCTGCAAGGAAAGAGCCGCTATCGAAAGATAGCGGCTCTTCCTGTTTGTAGGACTCACTCAGGTCGTCATCGTCCTTTGCGGCGTGACGAGTGGCTGATCTTCGGAGCTTTGCCATGTCCCTTCTCCCGATTGGCCGAGGCTGCCGTACGTCGGTTCGCGAGTTCGGGCAGGAGCAGTTCGAAGTCGAGCTGCCGTTTTTGCAGGTCGGCTCTCTTGACCCGGATGCGGACGGGGCTGCCGAGCGTGAGTTTGATGTCGGAGGAGCGTCCGACAATCTCGTACTGCTGTTCGTCGAAGAGGAAGAAGTCGCCCGGAATGTCCCGCAGGAAGGACATGCCCTCGATGTGGGTCTCGTCCAGCTCGACGTAGACACCCCACTCGGTGAGTCCGGAGACATGTCCGTCGAACTCTTCCCCGATGTGCTCCTTCATGAATTCGACCATCTTGTACTTGATCGAGGCGCGTTCGGCTTCGGCGGCGACGATTTCACGGTCCGAGGCTCTTGCACAGAGCTCCTCGACGGGCTCCTTTTCGACGGACTTCCCGCCGGCCAGATAGTGGGCCAGCAGGCGGTGGACCATCATGTCGGGGTAGCGGCGGATCGGCGAGGTGAAGTGGGTGTAGTAGGGGAACGCGAGACCGTAGTGTCCGATGTTGTCGGTGGTGTAGAAGGCCTTGGCCATCGAGCGTACGGCCATGGTCGTGACGGCGTTTTCCTGGGTCGTACCCTTGATCTGCTTGAAGAGCTTGTTCATCTCCCGGGCCACGGCGCGCCCCTTCGAGGCCTTGAAGACATGTCCGAAACGGAGGATGAACTGCCGGAAACGGTCGAGCTTCTCCTCGCTCGGAGCATCGTGAACCCGGAAGACCATCGTGCGGGGGATAGCCCGTCCCTTTTCGTTGCGGCGATGGGCGCAGAACTCCGCCACGCGGCGGTTGGCCAGCAGCATGAACTCCTCGATCATCTGGTTCGACTCCTTCTGCTCCTTGAAGTAGACGCCCAGGGGTTTTCCGTTTTCGTCGAGTTTGAATTTCACCTCTTCGCGCTCGAAGGAGATGGCCCCGTTCTTGAAGCGCCGGGCCCGCAGAGCCTGGGCCAGGCGGTTGAGTGTGAGGATCTCTTCGGCGAAGTCGCCCCGGCCGGTTTCGATGACCTCCTGCGCCTCGGCATAGGTGAAACGCCGGTCGGAGTGGATGACCGTACGCCCGAACCACTCGTCGAGAATCTCCAGATCCTCGTTCATCGTGAAGACGGCCGAAAAGCAGAGACTCGTTTCGTTGGGGCGCAGCGAGCAGAGTTCGTTCGAGAGGCGTTCGGGGAGCATCGGAACGGTACGGTCCACCAGATAGACCGACGTGCCGCGCTCAATGGCCTCGTCATCGATGATGGAGTGGGGCTTGACGTAGTGGGTGACGTCGGCGATGTGTACCCCGATCTCCCAGACGCCGTCGCGGATCTTGCGCACCGAGAGGGCGTCGTCGAAATCCTTGGCGTCGGCCGGATCGACCGTGAAGGTGACGACTTTGCGGAAATCCCGGCGCTGGGCGATTTCGCGGGCCGTCACGCTTCCGTCGATGGCTTTGGCGGCCTCCTCGACCTCGGGTTCGAAACGATAGGGCAGTTCGTACTCGGCCAGAATGGCGTGCATCTCCGTGTCGTTGTTGCCGGCGATGCCCAGCCGCTCGACCAGTTCGCCTACGGGGCTCTTGCTGCCGGGCTGCCAGTCGACGATCCGCACGACGACCTTCTCGCCGTCGCGCACCTCGGGATAGGAGCGTTTCGAAAGGTAGATGTCCATGGGCATGCGCCGGGAATCGGCCTTGACGAAGATCTGATGGGCGCCGACCTCGGCCACCCCGACGTAGGGTTTGTGGCACCGCTCGAGGATGCGCGTAACCTCACCCTCGACTTTCCCGTCACGTCCGCGGTGGATGACGGCCACCTCGACGCGGTCACCGTCCAGGGCATTGTCCGTATTGCGGGGATTGACGAAGATGTCGTCATCGAGCCCCTCGACCTCGACATAGAGGGCCCCCGATTGTGTCATGCTCGCCATACCTTCATAGAGGGGGCGGTGTTGTTGCGAGAGACGGTATTTTTCACGTGCGCACTCCTCGACGATCCCCTCGTCGAAGAGGCGGCTCAGGATTTCGAAGGTTTCGCGCCGACCCTCCTTCGAGGCGCCGCCCGAAACCGAGGCGAGGTATTTCAGGGTAAACTGCGTGTTGGGGAAGTCGCGGAACATGTGGAGGATGATCTCCTCGCGATTCGGACGTTTGGCACCTTTCGGGGCCCGTTGTTGTCTTTTGTTCATATTGTGTAACTTATTTTTCAAGAATCCGCAGAGCCAGCTCATGCATGAATCCGATACCCGGATCGATGGCTCTTTCGTCGGGAAGGAAGGTGGCGGTGTGGGAGCGCCCGGCCCGGGCTCCGACGCCGAGGCGGTAGAAGAGCGAGGGATACACCCTGCAATAGAATCCGAAATCCTCGGCCGTCGTCCGCAGCGGAAGCATCTCGACATGCAGCCCCTCCTGGCGGGCGATGGCTACGGCGAGTTTGACGAGGATCTCGTCATTGACCACACAGGGATAGCCGTGGCTGATCTCCACGTCGGACTTCACGCCGTAGCGGGAGTCGATCTCTGCGGCGATGTTGCCGATACGGCGGTGGAGGATTTCGCGTTCGCGCTCGTCGAACGTGCGCAGCGTACCCTCCATGTAGACCTCGTCGGGAACGATGTTCGTGGCTCCCGGGGCCTCGACGCGGCCGATCGAGAGGACACACTCTTCGTCGTTGAGGGCCACCAGCCGCGAGATCAGCTCGGCACCGGCCGCCACGGGGTCCTTCAGCAGCTGGCGCATGGCGCCGTGACCGCCTGTTCCGTGGATCCGCAGGCGCAGCTCGTCGCTCGAGGCCATGTACTTTCCGGCGCGGAATCCGAGGCTTCCGACTTCGAGCTGCGCGTCGACATGTTCGCCGACCACGGCGCATACGTCATACCCCTCGAATGGCTTTTCGGCCAGCACAAGTGACGCCCCGCCGGGGTTGCACTCCTCCCCGGGCTGAAACAGTCCGAAGAGGGTCCCGTGGAAGTCGGGCTTTGCGGCAAACCGCTGCAGAACGCCATAAAGCACGGCGGCATGCATGTCGTGTCCGCAGGCGTGCATGACGCCCTTCTGTTGCGAGTGCCACGGGCAGTCGTTGCGTTCGTCGATCGGCAGGGCGTCGATGTCGGCCCGCAGCACCACGGCGTGCCAATCCCCTTCGGGGGTTTTCGATCCGCGGATCGTGGCCAGTACCCCCGTGCGGGCGATACGGCGATGTGCGATGCCCAGGGCATCGAGCCGCTTTTCGATGTAGCGGGCTGTCTCGTGCTCCTGAAACGACAGCTCGGGATGAGTGTGCAGATGTCGCCGGAATTCGACGGGACTTACCTTTTCTTCTCTTTCGCTTTCCATAAAAAACTGTAAATATCCTCTTCGGGCCCTTGCCGCTCAGAAGAGTGCCGCGACAATCTTTTGAATGTTGGTCGTACGGCTCATCGTGTAGTAATGCAGTACGGGAACCCCGGCTGCCATCAGCTCGCGGCTCTGGGCGATGGCCCATTCGGTTCCGATTTCGCGGGCGCTCTCCGGGTGGGCCTTCACCTCGCGTGCAAGCTCTTCGGGAATCGTGACGTTGAACGTTTCGGGCAGCACCTCCAGATGCCGGGGCGTCGAGAGGGGCTTCAATCCCGGGATGATCGGTACGGTGATCCCGGCCTCGCGGCAGCGGCGTACGAAGTCGAAATACTTGCGGTTGTCGAAGAAGAGCTGCGTGATGACATATTCGGCACCGGCGTCGATCTTGGCTTTCAGATGGGCGATGTCCGAGGTGATGTCGCGGGCCTCGAAGTGCACCTCGGGATAGCCGGCCACGCCGATCGAGAATTTCGAATGGTGGCACTCCTCGACCTCGCCGTCGATGAAACGTCCGTGGTTCATGCCGTCGATCTGCCTCACCAGATCGATGGCATGGGCGTGGCCCTGCGGATGGGGCATGAAGCGGCGTTCGTTCTGGGACTTGTCACCGCGCAGCGCCAGGACGTTGTGCAGCCCCAGAAAGTCCATGTCGATGAGCGTGTCATCGATGTCGTACTTCGAGAGTCCTCCGCAGATCAGATGGGGTACGACCTCCACGCCGTAGCGCTGCTGGATGGCGGCCGAGATGCCCACCGTTCCGGGGCGGCGTCTGACAACGTGCCACTCGACGCTGCCGTCCTCGCGCACGGTCTCCTTGATCGCTTCGCGGTGGAACGTGATGTTGATGTAGGCCGGGTGGTAGGGCATCAGGGGTTCGATGGCCGCGAAGATCTTCTGGCTTCCGTCGCCCTTGAGCGGCGGGAGGAGTTCGAAGGCAAAGCGGGTCCGTTTCGTGGCGATGGCTTCGTGGATGATATCGACTACGTTCATGGTTTCGTCAGATGTTGTTGGGAATGAGTTTCTTGATCTGCTCGACCTCCATGCCGCGGCGGCGGGCGTAATCGAGCAGTTGTTTGGTATCGATCGTCCCGACGGAGAAGTATTCGCCGTCGGCGAACAGCAGACCGCAGATCGCTTCACCCGGATCGATCATCCAGTTTTCCGTCAGATGCATGCCCGTGGTGGCCTCGACGGCGAGCAGATCGAAGACTTCGCGTTTGAGCGAGTGGTCGGGTGCAGAGGGGTAGCCGAAGGCGATGCGGCGTCCGCGGTACTCCCCGCGGATGATTCGCCGGGGGTCGATCCCCTCCCCGGTTTCATAACCCCACATCTGCCGCCGCACGAAGGTGTGCACCGCCTCGCCGAAGGCTTCAGTCAACCGGTCGGCCAGCAGCTTCGAGAGGATGGCCGAGTAGTCGTCACCCTCCTTGCGGAAGCGCTCCTCGAGCTCCTTGAGCCCGATTCCACCCGTCAGGGCGAAGCAGCCGATCCAGTCGCCTTTCGGCGAGATCCAGTCCGCCAGAGAGCGGTTCTCTTCGCCCCGCGTCTGGTTGCGGAGCATCGGGAGACGTCGCTCGCGCCCCTTGGAATCCGTAACGACGATGTCGTCCCCTTCGGATCGGGCCGGGAAGATCCCCACAACCCCCTGCAACGTCAGCAGATGCTCGTCGCGGATTCGTGCCAGCAACGCCTGTGCATCCGTCAAGAGCTTGCGGGCCTCGGTTCCCTTTTCGGGGTGGTCGAGGATCTCCGGGTAGCGACCCTTGAGCCCCCAGGCCGGGAAGAAGAAGTTCCAGTCGATGAAGGGCTCGGCATCCGAGATGTCGAAATCGGGGAAGACCAGACGCCCCGTATGGAGGGGTTTGACCGGTTCGTGAACGGGGGCTCCGCGACGGGCCTTGCGCACCTCGACGATCGGAATCAGATCCCGCATGCGGAGTTTGCGGGCATACTCTTCGCGCAGGGCGGCCTGTCCGCGTTTCACCTCATTAATATAGGCGTCGGCCTCGCTGCCCAGCAGCCGGGCCAGAATCTGCGTGTTGCGGCTGGCGTTGGGGGAGTGGACCACCACGCCCGAATAGACCGGAGCGATCTTCACGGCCGTGTGGAGATCCGACGTCGTGGCGCCGCCGATGATTACCGGAATGCGCAGCCCGCGCCGCTCCAGCTCCTCGCAGACGTGGGCCATTTCGTCGAGGGACGGCGTGATGAGTCCGCTCAGACAGATGGCCTGCGCACCCCAGGCCACGGCTTCGTCGATGATGCGCGACGATTCGACCATCACCCCCAGATCGCGGATTTCGTAGCCGTTGCAGGCCATCACCACCGCAACGATGTTCTTGCCGATGTCGTGCACGTCGCCCTTCACGGTGGCGATCAGTACCTTGCCGGCCGAATGGGTCGATACGGCGGCTCCCTGTTCGATGTAGGGGGTCAGCACCGCCACGGCCCGTTTCATCACGCGGGCCGTCTTGACGACCTGGGGCAGGAACATCTTCCCCGCCCCGAAGAGTTCGCCGACCTGCTCCATGGCGGGCATCAGCAGCCGGTCGATCACCTCCATGGGACTTCCGAGCGTGCGGTATCCCTCCAGAGCATCCTCTTCGATGTGGTCGGCCACCCCCTTGAGCATGGCGTACCGGATGCGCTCTTCGAGGGATCCGCTGCGCCAGGCATCGGCTTGTTGCGGCTCCTGCTGCGCCGTCTGCTGCACCTGATGGGCATACTCCGTGAGGCGTTCGGCGGCATCCGCCCGGCGGCAGAGGATGACATCCTCGACCCGCTCCAGCAGTTCGGGCTCGATTTCGCTGTAGACGCGCAGCATCTGGGGGTTGACGATCCCCATGTCCATGCCGGCGTGGATCGCATGGTAGAGGAACGCCGAGTGCATGGCCTCGCGCACGGCGTTGTTGCCGCGGAAGGCGAACGAAAGGTTCGACACGC
>CALUKK010000128.1 GCA_944321205.1 uncultured Alistipes sp. | reverse complement strand
CCACCTCTTCCCATTCCGAACAGAGAAGTTAAGCTCACTAACGCCGATGGTACTGCGGTTATCCCGTGGGAGAGTAGGTAGCCGCCTCTTCAAGGTCAGATCGAAAGGTCTGACCTTTTTTTGTGTCTTGCGGCGAACTCTCACTCTCTAGCACGGGCTGCAGACGAGGAAGGTCTGGAGGGGGAGGGAGAGGTAATGGGTAACGCGATGGTCCGAAGAGATGGAAGCGGCGAATCGATGGAAGGATGGGACGAGAGGCCATCGGTACGATTGGACTGCGGAGTGATTTGGGGCCAAGGAGGTCCAAAAGGCAGTGAAGGGGTGAAGAGGTGTGACGTGTGAGCAGCGGTGGAATCTTACGGTGAGCGGATGTGGGTTTTGAGCCTGGTTGCTGGTTGGAGGTAAGGATTGGGTGCCGGGGAACGGGAACGGCTGAAAACGCTGGCTGAGGGGCGTTGGTTGGCGTGTCGGGAATAAATCAAATTGCGGGGAGATGCCGTTGAACGCTATCTCTCCGCAATTGTTGTGTGAAGGGGTTTTGGGGTCAGTTCTTTCCCTTGGCTACGCTCTTTACAAAATCAAGCAGGGCGTGGGCCGTCGCTTCGGGCTCCTCAAGGAATCCCATGTGTCCGGAGTTCTCGAGCCATACGACCCGAGCCTCGGGATGTGCGGCAACCATCTTTTCGGCTACTTCCGCCGGGATGTAATTATCCTTGCGTCCGAGAATGAAGAGGACCGGGACTTTGGTCTGTCGCAGCATCTCGTTCTGATCCTTGCGGTCGATCATGCCGTTGAGCAGTGCCACGATGCCGTCATCTTCGGTGATAAAGACCTGTTCGGTCAGGTCCTCGATATAATCCTTCATCCGCTCGCGATTCTCCTCTGCAAAACCGGCTGCCGGAGCGACTCTTGCCAAGAGCTCTTTTCGCCCGGCCTTGACCAGTGCAATTTCGCGACGTCGGTTCTCGGCCTTCTCCGGAGAGTCGGGATTCGGGGTGGAACTGAGCAGCACCAGTCCGTCGAGCATCTCGGGATGCCGCTCGCAGAAGGACAAGGCTACGTAGCCTCCCATGGAGTGCCCGACAAGCGTACAGCGGCTGACGCCCAGGGCCCGGAGCGCCTCTGCCACGGTATCGGCCAGAAATTCCATCGAGTGCTTCTCGCCCTGAACAACTGAAATCCCGTGACCGGGCAGATCAAGCGTGATGACGCGAAGTTCCTTATATAAATAAGGTACGAAATCCTCCCAGACAAGCATCGATTCAAGGTAGCCGTGCAACAGAACGATACACGCCTCTCCTTTCTGGGAATCGCAGACGTGCAGAGCCGTGGGCCCTGCCATGATGAATTTTTCGATCATTGATAGGGGTTATTCTTCTTCCTCGTCGTCAAGATAATCGAGTGCGGATTCGCGTTTGGCATAGCTGTGGTAATCCTCGTCCTCCTCCTCGTCGAACTTGCTGTAAAGCGAGTGCCGCTCTTTTCCGCTTTTGCGGAGCGGTTCGAGGCGTTTGGCCTTCCGAAGTTCATCCGTGTCGTGTTCACGGATTCCCTTTTGTGTTTTCATGGGTTGTGAAGAATGGAAATGGTTGGGAATTAGAAATTTTCACTGTCGAAGGTCCCTCCAAAGACTCTGCGTGCAGGGCCTGTCAAACGAACCTCCGTGTAGATCTGTGTTTGGGGTTCATGCGAAAACCGTACCGCAAGTTTGCCTCCGAGAACCGATACGACATAGCGGTGCGTGTCGGGTTGTTGGACGAAATTGGTGACGATGGCCGCGGCGGTGGCTCCGGTCCCGCAAGCAAGCGTTTCATTCTCGACACCTCGTTCGTAGGTGCGGACCCGTATGGCTCCCGGGGCCATGACCTGGACAAAGTTGACGTTCGTACCTTGAGGAAAACGCTGGCTGTCGTAGCGTATGGCCCGACCGCGACCCGTCACATCCACCGTATCGATATCGTTGACAAACTCTACATAATGCGGAACTCCCGTATTGAGAAACCACCAGCCGTCCCCTTCCCGGATCTCGCGTACGGCAATCATTCCGAGCTCGATCTCTCCGGAAAAGCCTTTCGTGCGATGGATCCGAGCCGTGTGCAGGCCATCCGCGGCGTCGAAGAATTTGGTCTCGCCACCGATCCCGAGGTGCTCGGCAAAGAGCGTGAAGCATCGTGCCCCGTTGCCGCACATTTCACCTTCCGATCCGTCTGCATTGTAGTAACGCATCGAACAGTCGATCTCGGCATTCCGGGCAAGAGTCATCAACCCGTCGGCTCCGATCCCGAAATGACGATCGCACAAACGGGCGATCAACTCCGGTCGGGGGGTGAATGTCCCTTCCCGATTGTCGATCAGAATGAAGTCGTTGCCGGCTCCTTCGTATTTGGCAAATTCCATTTGCACCGTTGCGAATGATTGCTTGTGCTCTCCTTTTCGGAATCCGTTCCGCACCCGTCTGCTCACGCTCTGCCCTCTGCGGAGAGGTTTCTCCTGGACAAAAATAGTAAAACTTCTAAAAGTTTTGCTACTTTTGTGAAAAATATCCGCCCGAATCTTTGTCCGGAGCGAATGTTTTGTTTCGAAAACCCGTTTTTTGATCCTGCCAGTTATGAAAAGTGCGCTGTTCAAGCATCGTTCCATACGTAAATTCCGCCCGACACCCATTCCTCCGGAGGTGTTGCGCGATTGTCTCGAAGCCGCGACCCGGGCCTCGACCTGCGGCAACATGCAACTCTACTCCATGATCGTGACACGCGACCAGGCTTTGCGTGAGAAGTTGTCTCCCTGCCATTTCAACCAACCCATGGTAACGCAGGCCCCGTGTCTGGTGACGGTTTGTGCCGATATCCACCGTTTCACGATGTGGTGTGAACAGCGCGATGCCGACCCGGCCTACGATAACTTCGCCTGGTTCCTGAATGCCTCGACCGATGCCCTGCTTGCTGCGCAGAACCTCTGCGTGGAGGCCGAACTGCATGGACTGGGAATCTGCATCCTCGGTACGACGATCTATACCGCAGGCGACATCTCCCGGATTCTGGAACTCCCGAAAGGGGTGATTCCTCTGACGACCGTCGTGATGGGCTATCCGGACGAATCGCCCGAGCTGACCGATCGTCTGCCGCTGGAGGCTGTCGTCCACTATGAAAAATATACGGACTATACGGCTGCCGAGATCGATGAACTGTGGGCCGAACGCGAAGAGTCGGCCCTTACGAAACGTCTGCTGGAGGAGAACGGATTGCCCAATCTGGCGAAGATCTTCACCGAACGGCGTTATGTCCGACGCGACAACCTGGCCATCTCGGAGAGCTATTTTGCGCTGCTGAAGGAGAAGGGCTTTTTCAATAACCGTTGATCGGACGTGCGTCGGACCTACCGGATATGGATGGTGGCGATGCTGGGCGTGGTCTGCTCGGCGTGCAGCGTCACGCGGCATATTCCCGAGGGGAGCTATTTCCTCCAGAAGGTGAAGATCGAGGACGATCGTACGACGCCGCGCAGGGATCGGATCCTCTCCTCGGAGCTGGAGAAATACGTCCGTCAGACCCCCAACAAGCGTTTTCTGGGGACCAATTTCTACGTCTGGCTCTATGAACAGGCCAACCCCGCAAAGGAGAATCGCTGGAACGAATGGAAACGCAAGATCGGAGAGCCGCCCGAACTTCTGGATCTGAGTCTTACGCGGAAAAGTGCGGAGAATCTGAAGGTCTACATGGATTCGAAGGGCTTTTTCAATTCGCAGGCCTCGTTCCGTATCGATACCACGTCCCGCCGCAAACGGGCTACGGTGATCTATTCCACGCGTCAGGGAGCCCCCTACCGCATCGATTCGATCTCCTATCTTTTCCACGACAAGTTCCTCGAGCAGATCGTCCTGCCCGACACGGCGCAAACCCTGCTGCGCCGGGGCGACATCTATGATGTCACGGTGCTGGATGCCGAGCGGGAGCGGATCACGTCGTATCTGCGTGATCGGGGGTATTACAACTTTTCGGTCAACAACCTCCTTTATCTGGCCGATACGTTGGGCGGGTCGCGTCAGGTTGATCTTCAGGTCGTGATCAAACAGTATCTGTCGGGCTACGACGAGCGGGGCAAGGCCGTCATGGACAACAACCTGGTCTACCGTCTGGGCAAGATCAACATCTTCCCGGATTACGATCCGACGGAGATCCGCAACGATACGACGCTCCTTTCGCGTCTCGATACGCTCGATTACCGCGGTCTGAA
>CALUKK010000127.1 GCA_944321205.1 uncultured Alistipes sp. | reverse complement strand
GTGCACCGGGCCCTGTTGGCCGTGGATGTCACCGAGGAGGTGCTGGACGAGGCTGAAGCCGAAGGATGCGATCTCGTCATTACGCACCATCCGATCATTTTCCACGCCTTGAAGCGTTTCAATTCGGCCGATCCCGTGCAGCGTTGTGTGGAGCGGGCCATCCGCAGCCGCATCGCTCTCTACGCCTGTCACACCAATCTTGACAGTGCTCCCGGGGGGATGAGTTGGCGCCTGGCCGGGGTCTTGGAAATTAAGAAGTTGCGGGTTCTGCAACCTGCGGATCCGGAGTCCGGGGTCGGATTCGGGGTCGTGGGCGAGTTGCCCGGGGCGGAGGAGCCTCTTGCTTACCTGCGCACGGTGCGTCAGCGGCTCGGGTGCGGAGCCATCCGTTACAGCGACATCGCCATCCCCGCGGTGCGCCGCGTGGCCCTCTGTACGGGAGCCGGCGCCTCGCTCATCGGTGACGCCCTGCGTGCCGGTGCCGACCTCTACATCACCGCCGATCTCAAGTACAACGACTTCATGGTCCCCGACAAACGTCTTGTTGTGGCGGATGTGGGTCATTTTGAGAGCGAATATTGTGCAATTCAGCTATTATTTGATGTTTTGTCGAAAAATTTATGTACCTTTGCGGTTCGCAAGAGTGAACGCTCGCGCAATCCGGTGAATTATCTGGTGTAAGTCTAAACTATACAATACACATATGGCAACGCAAAAGAAAAACGCCGACGTTGACTATTCGATGCAGGAGAAGATCCTCGCACTCTATGAGTTGCAGAAGATCGACAGCAAGATCGATCAGATCAACAAGGTGAAGGGTGAACTGCCTCTCGAGGTGCAGGATCTCGAGGATGAAATGGCCGGGATGAAGACCCGCATCGACCACATCAACGCCGAGATCGAGGAGCTCAATGCCCTGACCAAGCAGCGCAAACGCGAAATGGATCAGGCCAAAATCATGATTGGCAATTACAAGGAGCAGCAAAACAACGTGCGGAACAACCGCGAGTTCGATGCCATCACCAAGGAGATCGAGTATCAGGAACTCGAGATCGAACTGGCGGAAAAACGCCTCAAGGAGTATGCTGCCGGTATCAAGGCCAAGAAACTCCAACTCGAAGAGGCCGAGAACCTCGCCAAGGAGCGCGCTGCCGACCTTTCGGCCAAGAAAACCGAACTCGAGGGCATCGAGGCCGAGACGGCACCCCAGGTTGCCGAGTATGAGGCACAGCGTCAGCTGGTCAAGGTCAAGATCGACGAGCGCCTGTTGGCGGCCTACGACCGAATCCGTCGCAATGTGCGTAACGGGCTTGCCGTCGTCACGGTGAAGCGTGATGCCTGCGGAGGGTGTTTCAACCGTATTCCGCCTCAGCGTCAGGTCGATATCCGTCAGGGCAAGAAGATCATCGTCTGCGAATATTGCGGTCGTATTCTTGTTGCCGATCCCGAAGCGGCCCAGGAGTAGGGACGGTAAGCGGGGGGCTTCCGGGATGCTGTGAGTTGTGCAGCCGTCGGGCGGGCTTCCGAGGCGTTGTGAACTGTGCGGCAGTCGGACGGGCTTCCGGGACGCTGTGAGTTGTGCGGCAGTCGGACGGATGTTCATGGAATTTGGTGCAGCATCAGTAGAAGAATACCCGGGCAATCGCGAACCGTATACCGGTTGCTGAACCTGCTGGAGCACTAAAAGGCCGTCGGGTTTCCCCTCTCAAGAGCCGGGTTTGCCCTCTCAAGAAAAGATCGAATCATCAAACGGGATTCCGAGAGATCGGAATCCCGTTTTTGCGTTGGGGCTGTTTTTAAAGTTTTTTCGTAACTGCCGATGTTAATTTATTAACACTGAAAAGTTTTCCTACTTTTCCAAATAATCCTTAAATTTGCCGCGATTGGATCTTTCCGACTTAAATTACTACCATGAAAATAGCCATAGCCCAGTTGAATTACACGATCGGTGATATCGACGGGAATGCCTCGAAGATCATCGATTCCATTAACAAAGCAAAGGCCCAGCATGCCGATCTGGTCATTTTCGCCGAACAGGCCGTAAGCGGCACTCCGGCATTCGACCTTCTCCGGAAAACGACGTTCCTCGAATTGTGTGAAGATGCCCTGGTGGAGATCGCATCCTGCTGTGAGGGCATTGCCGCCATCGTCGGCCTGCCGATTCTGACCTCGCAGGGTACCATCAGCGCCGCCGCCCTCATCCAGGATCGCAAGGTTCTCCGCTATGTCGGAAAGAAATACATCACCGCCCGCCGCGAAATGGGCTTCCTGGCTCCCTCCAAGGGCTATGAATACGCCACCATCAAGGGCCACAAGTGTGCCATCATTGTCGGGGACGACCTCAGCCGCGAACACGACTTCGACAAATCCGTCGAGACCATCATCTCCATCAATGCCCGCCGCTACGGGAAGGGTACGATGATCTACCGCTACGAAATGATGCACAACCTGGCCTTCGTCGAGGGCAAGAACCTCGTCATGGTCAATCAGGTCGGCGGCTCGACCGAAATCGTTTACGACGGTACCTCCGGGGCCCTGAACAAACACGGCGTTCCCGTGCTGATGATGAAGAACTTCGAGGAGGATTTTCAGATCTTCGACACGAAGGCCGCCGAAACCATGACGCCGATCGTCATCCCGTCGACCTACAACGACCGCAATCGTCTCGTCTATGAGGCCGCACGCTGTGGATTGCGCGACTTCTTCCGCAAGAACAACTACGAAAAGGCCTCCATAGGCCTCTCCGGAGGTATCGATTCGGCCGTCGTGGCCTGTCTGGCCGTGGATGCACTCGGTGCTCAGAACGTCCATGCGTTGCTCATGCCTTCGCCCTTCTCGTCGGAAGACTCCGTCGAGGATGCCAAGGAGCTGGCCCGCAACCTCGGTATCGAATACAACGTGATCCCCATCTCGGAGATCTATACCAGCGTCGTCAATACCCTTAAACCCGTCATCGGAGGTACGGAATTCGACGCTACGGAGGAGAACATCCAGTCGCGAATCCGGATGGTGCTGCTCATGGCCCTGCAGAACAAGACCGGATATGTGCTGCTCAACTCCTCGAACAAGAGCGAAAACGCACTGGGACTCTGCACGCTTTACGGCGATACGGCCGGTGCGTTCAGCCCCACGGGCGACCTCTACAAGAGTGAGATGTACGATGTGGCCCGCTATATCAACCGCATGCAAAACAACGTCATCCCCGAAAAGATCCTGACCAAGGAGCCCTCCGCGGAACTCCACCCCGGGCAGAAGGACAGCGATATCCTGCCGCCCTACGAGGTGGTCGACGCCATCCTCTTCCGCATGATCGAGGAGGGACAGCATCGCGAGGAGATCGTCAATGCAGGGTTTGACTCCGAAGTGGTCGAGAAGATCCATTCGATGATCATGCGCAACGAGAAGAAACGCTTCCAGTTCCCGCCGGTCCTGCGTCTCTCCTCCTGCTCGTTCGGCCACGAACGCCTTATGCCCTTGACCAACAAATACGGAGATTGAGGCGTGGATCCCGAGATCATCGAACACGACGGAGTCGTGGAGAGTGTCGACAAGGGGGTCGTTCGTGTGAAAATCACCTCCCGGAGTGCCTGCGGAGCCTGTAAGGCCCGGCAAGCGTGTGGTATGGCCGAGGCGCAGGAGAAGATCGTTGTCGTCCCCACTTCCGAGGCGGCCGGTTATTGCTGCGGGGAGGCTGTCCGCGTCGGCGTGCGGAGAAAGGCCGGGCGCATCGCTGTCCTTTTGGCATACGGCGGTGCGCTTGTCGTTTTGTTGGCGGCGTTGATCCTTGCCACGATCGTCTGCGGGGCCAGTGACGGTGTAGGGCTGGTGGCGGCTTTGGCGAGTGTCGTCCTCTATTATCTCCTGCTGTGGGTATTCCGTCGCAGAATCGAACACACAATTCAATTTACAATAACTAAAATCTGATGGAAGTATTACTTTACACGATCCTGACACTGTGTGTGTTGGGTGTGCTCGCCGCCGTGATTCTCTACTTCGTGGCGCAGAAGTTCCGCGTGGAGGAGGATCCTCGGATCGACGAGGTGGAGAAAATGCTGCCCGGAGCGAACTGCGGTGGTTGCGGATTCGCCGGATGTCGCGGTATGGCCGATGCCCTGGTCAAGCGCGATGACATTTCCGAACTCTTCTGTCCGGTCGGCGGAAGCGATTGCATGAAAGCCGTGGCGGCCTACCTCGGAAAGGCTGCGGCGGAAAAACAACCCGAGGTTGCGACGGTCCGTTGTGGCGGAACGTGCGAAAAACGCCCCCGGACCAACGAGTTCAACGGCGCCAAATCGTGTGCCGTGGCCGCGTCGCTCTATGTCGGTGAGACGGGTTGTGCCTTCGGCTGTCTGGGATTCGGCGACTGTGTGGCCGCCTGTGCCTTCGACGCCATCCACATGAACCCCCAGACGGGGTTGCCCGAGGTCGATCCCGACAAGTGTACGGCGTGCGGCGCCTGCGTCAAGGCGTGCCCCAAGATGGTCATCGAACTGCGCAAGAAGTGGCCCAAGAACCGTGCGGTCTACGTCTCGTGTGTCTCGAAGGACAAGGGCGCCGTCGTGATGAAGGCCTGCAAGGCCGGCTGTATCGGTTGCGGCAAGTGCGAGAAGGTCTGCGCCTTCGGAGCCATTACCATCGCGAACAACCTGGCCTACATCGATCCGCAGAAGTGCAAGCTCTGCCGCAAGTGTGTGAACGAGTGCCCGACGGGGGCCATCAAGCTCGTCGGCATGGATCCGCTGCCCAAGGAGCCCAAGGCTCCCGCCGCCCCGAAGGCCGCGCCCGCCGAAAAGGCCGCTCCGGCCGCCAAGGAGACCCCGAAGGCAACCCAGGCCGCCGCGCCTGTGGAAAAGGCCGCAGCTGCTCCCGCCCCGAAGGCCGCGCCCGCCGCGAAAGAGCCCAATCATGAATCGTAAAAAAACGTCAGCAGAGATATGAAGACATTTCCAATGGGCGGAGTCCATCCGTCGGAAAACAAACTGAGCAGTGCCAGGGCCATCGAGGTGCTTCCGCTGCCCGAGGTGGTCAACATTCCCCTCGCGCAGCATATCGGAGCTCCGGCCGTGGCCAAGGTCGCCAAGGGCGACAAGGTCCTTACGGGGCAGCTCATCGCCGAGGCCGGCAGCTTCATGTCGGCAAACATCCACTCGCCGATTTCGGGTACGGTCACGGCTGTTGACCTGGTTCCCAACGGTCAGGGTCTGCGTCAGATGATGATCACCATCAAACGCGAGGGTGACGACTGGGCCGAGGGCATCGACCGTTCGGCAACGCTCGTCAAGGAGTGCAACCTCTCCGCACAGGAGATCATCGCCCGCATCAAGGCCGCGGGTATCGTCGGCATGGGTGGCGCCACCTTCCCCACGCATGTGAAACTCTCGATCCCCGCCGGCAAGAAGGCCGAGTGCGTGATCATCAACGGCGTCGAGTGCGAACCCTATCTGACCTCCGATCACCGGACGATGCTCGAACACGGCGAAGAGCTCGTCGTGGGTGTTACGATCCTGATGAAGGCCGTGGGCGGCGAGAAGGCCTACATCGGCATCGAGAACAACAAGCCCGATGCCATTGCCCACCTCTCGAAGATCGTCGCCGCGTACAAGGGCATCGAGGTCGTGCCGCTGAAGGTCCGCTATCCGCAGGGCGGTGAGAAACAGCTGATCGCCGCCGTGACGGGACGTCAGGTGCCGCCTCCGCCCGCCCTGCCGATCGATGTGGGTGCCGTAGTCTGCAACGCCTCGACGACCTTTGCCGTCTACCAGGCCGTACAGAAGGGCATGCCGTTGATCCAGCGTGTCGTGACGATCACCGGCAAGAGCCTCAAGGAGCCCAAGAACCTGCTGACGCGCATGGGAACTCCGGTCTCGACGCTGATCGCCGCCGCCGGAGGTCTGCCCGAAAACACCGGCAAGGTGATCAACGGCGGTCCGATGATGGGCCGAGCCATGGTCAACCTCGATTCGCCCGTCACGAAGGGCTGCTCGGGTATTACGGTGATGTCGGAGCACGATGCCCGCCGGCACGAGGCCTCGCAGTGCATCAAGTGCGCCAAGTGCGTCGCCGCCTGCCCGATGGGTCTCGAACCCTACTACCTTTCGAAAATGACCCAGAAGAAGAATTGGGACGAAGTTGAGGCCCGCATGATCACCTCGTGCATCGAATGCGGCTGCTGCCAGTCCACCTGTCCGGCCTATCTGCCCCTGCTGGACTGGATCCGTCTGGGCAAACAGACCACCATGGGCCGTATCCGCGCCCGCGCTGCCGCGGCTGCCCCCAGGAAATAGAGGTTCCGTCAATCCGAAAATTAACATCTTACGATAACACTTATGGCAAACAAACTTATTGTCGCTCCCGCACCGCACGTCCAGACTTCGCAGTCGACGGCCCACATCATGCGTGACGTGGTGATCGCCCTGCTGCCTGCGCTGGTCGTCTCGACCATCGTCTTCGGGGTCGACGTGCTCCGGGTGACGGCCATTTCGGTCGCAGCCTGCGTGGTGTTCGAGTTCCTGATTCAGAAATACGTGGTCCGCGGCCCGCTGACCATCTCCAACTGGTCGGCCGTCGTTACGGGCGTGCTGCTGGCCTTCAACCTTCCGGCCTCGATCCCCTGGTGGATCGTCCTCATCGGCGCCTTCGTCGCCATCGCCATCGCCAAGATGACCTTCGGCGGCCTGGGCAAGAACCCCTTCAACCCCGCGCTGGTCGGTCGAGTCTTCCTGCTCGTCGCCTATCCCGTGCAGATGACAACCTGGCCCATGCCCGTCAGCGGCGGCGCCTTCGACGCCCTTTCGGGTGCCACGCCCCTGGCTGCCGTCAAGCATGGCGCCGTGGGGCCCGATGTGCTCGGGGTTCAGGATCTGCTGCTGGGGAACATGCCCGGTTCGCTGGGTGAGGTGGCCGCACTGGCGCTGCTCGTCGGTTTCGTCTACCTGCTGTGGCGCCGCGTCATTACGTGGCACATTCCCGTGACGATCCTCGTCACGATGGCTCTCTTCGCCTTCTTCGTGGCGCTGGGCAAGGGCGGTATGCAGACGCCGGCGCTGCTGTGGCAGCTGCCGCTGTTCCATGTGCTGGCCGGCGGCGCCATCCTCGGCTCGGTCTTCATGGCCACCGACTACTCGACCTCGCCGATGACCGTGCGCGGCGGCGTGATCTTCGGTATCGGCATCGGCGTCATCACGATGCTCATCCGGCTGTGGGGCGCCTATCCCGAGGGCATGTCATTCGCCATCCTGCTGATGAACGCCTGCGTGCCCCTGATCAACAAATATGTCAAACCCAAACGCTTCGGCGTAAAATAAGGAGGAAGGATCCATGAAAAGTACACTTGTGAACATGACTGCGGTCCTCTTCGTCATTACGCTCGTGGCGTCGGCCGGCGTCGGCGTCGTGAACATGATCACCGAAGAGCCCATCGCCCTGGCCAAGGAGGCTGCGACGAAGGCCGCCCTGACGGAGGTGCTCCCGGCGTTCGATACGACCGAGGAGCAGACCCTGACCATCGACGAACTCCCCATTACGGTCTATACCGCTAAGAAGGGGGGCGAAGTGGCCGGATATGCCGTGCAGACGATGACCAAACAGGGCTTCAACGGCGTCGTACGGCTGATGGTGGGCTTTACGCCCGACGGGGAGGTCGTCAATGTCAACGTCCTCGAACAGTCCGAGACCCCCGGTCTGGGAACCAAAATGGCCGACGAAGGAAATGTCCTGCTGGGCAGCATCCAGGGCCAGAAACTCGAAAACAAGAAACTCGTCGACGGAAAACTCGCCGTCCGGAAGGATGGCGGCGATGTCGATGCGCTGACGGCCGCCACGATCTCGTCGCGGGCCTATGTCGATGCCGTGAACCGCGCCTGGATGGCCTACAAAAGCGTAGCGACCGGCGTCGAGGCTACGGACGTCGCCTCCGGAGCATCGCATCCCGTTGCAGAACAAACCAATGAGCCCGCGGCTCAGGAAGGAGGGCAAAATGAATAAACTGAAAATCGCTTTGAGCGGCATCATCAAGAACAATCCGACGTTCGTGCTGGTGCTCGGCATGTGCCCCACGCTGGGTACCACGACCTCGGCTGAAAACGGAATGGGCATGGGGCTGGCCACGGCCGCCGTGCTGGTCATGTCGAACCTCGTGATCTCGCTCATCAAGAACCTGATCCCGGACAAGGTCCGTATCCCGGCCTTCATCGTCGTGATCGCCTCGTTCGTGACCGTGATCCAGATGTTGATGCAGGCCTTCGTGCCGGCACTCTACGCCTCGCTGGGCGTCTTCATCCCGCTGATCGTCGTCAACTGCATCATCCTCGGGCGTGCCGAGGCCTTCGCCTCGAAGAACTCGCCGCTCGATTCGGTGATGGACGGCGTGGGGGTAGGTCTGGGCTTCACCCTTTCGCTGACGGTCATCGGTGCCGTGCGCGAGATCCTCGGCAGCGGCGCCATCTTCGGTGTCAACCTCGGATTCTCCGACTATACGCCCCTGATCTTCGTCCTTGCACCCGGAGCCTTCCTGGTGCTGGGGTATCTGATGGTTCTGTTTAACAAATTAGCCAAGAAGTAGTCATGGAGATCTCCTATTTCGCAATCATCATTGGCGCCATCTTCGTCAACAACGTCGTTCTGGCCCAGTTCCTCGGCATCTGCCCCTTCCTGGGGGT
>CALUKK010000126.1 GCA_944321205.1 uncultured Alistipes sp. | reverse complement strand
TATGCAGCAACCAGAAGATGAACTCCTACTTGAAGGAGCTGGCCGACATCTGCGGCATCCGCAAGAATCTTTCGACTCATTGCGCAAGACATTGGTTTTAGAAATATCCGCTGAATGAGAGATATTTACAGAAGTCCGCCAGTTGATAGGTAACGATTTGGAAACGAGCGATATTCTCTGAATCGCTTAATTTCACATAGCTAAAAGAACGTTTTTCAAAAGCAAAGATAGAAGGAAAAACAATTTTCTCAAAACATACAACCGATTCTAAGAATCGCTTGCTCTTTTCAGAAATTGTATAGGGTATTAGCTTGACAAAACAGATTTATGAGGATTATACAGCTATTCCTTATAAAACCTCCTCTTAGCTTCGAATCTTCGCCACTGTCTGATTGTCTGCATCATCATGCCTTCCTTTCATGGCGTAATAAGTAGTTAAGATCCTGGCGCGTGTCAGGCTGCATACAGATAGCCTCGCTTTTGAACCGATGGTATATCTGCTCGGATGCAGCAGCCCGCGACGGCAATTTTTTTCGCACGTTTGATGCATATTTGTTTTAAATAACTATATTTGTAGCATGCAAGGTTCGCCTGAGAGGCCCTCCGGTCTCGGGCGATTAAAAGGGAATGCCGTGAAAATCGGCAACAGTTCCCGCTGCTGTAAGTTCCGGCATCCGGAAATCGGGTGCATCTGTGATATCGACAATCTTCAGCCACTGGTTCACACCGGGAAGGCGTCGAGATCGGAACAAGTCAGAAGACCTGCCTCGCATGACCGGATTCCATAGCCTGCGGAGAACGGGCCGAATCAACAACGCATTTGTAACATCTCCTCGTATCGTTGCATCGCGGCTGTGGAATCAATGTTTTTTGGTTTTACCGAAAAAACAATTGATACCCAACCCGCATGAAAGACCTTTATGTCTCGTTTCTGTGCCTTGCAGCCCTGGCCGGTGGAGTCCACCTCCCGGCACAAGGGAACATCAGGCCGGATTCCATTCCGCAACCGCACGCTGCCGGAAAACTGGACAGCATTCAGAACATCCGTGAGGTGGTCATCGTCGGCAGCCCCGTCATTCCGAAGTACCGCGAGGTGATTCCGGCGCAGGTTCTCAAAGATGCCGATTTGCAACGGCTAAACAGTCTCTCGGTAGCCGATGCCATTCGCTATTTTGCCGGTGTGCAACTCAAGGATTACGGCGGTGTGGGCGGTCTGAAGACGGTCAACATCCGCTCGATGGGCACCAACCATATGGCGGTCTTCTACGACGGCATTCAACTCGGAAATGCCCAGAACGGACAGGTCGATTTGGGCCGCTTCTCGCTGGACGATGTCGAGGAGATTTCGCTCTACAACGGTCAGAAGAGCGACATCTTTCAGTCGGCCAGGGACTTCGGAGCCTCCGGAACCATCTACATCACCACGCGGCGTCCCCGCTTCGAAGAGGGCAAACGGGCCAATTTCAAGGCAACGCTCAAAAGCGGTTCATTCGGATTGATTAACCCCTCGATGCGCTACGAATACAAGATATCCGATGCGGTCAGCTCCTCGTTCAGCGGGGAGTGGACCAATGCCACCGGACGCTACAAGTTTCGCTACCGGCGCCGCAATACGCTGGGCGAGATCGCCTACGACACGACAGCCTATCGGCAGAACGGCGATATCAATGCTACGCGCATGGAGGCCGGACTCCACGGGAAGATGGCCGACGGACAATGGACCGTACGGGCCTATACCTACAACTCCGAACGCGGAATCCCGGGCGCTATCGTCAACAATGTCTTCCGGCACGGCGAACGGCTGTGGGATACCAACTCGTTCATCCAGGGAACGCTGACCAACCTCTGGACAAAGCGGTTCCGGTCGCTGTTCAACGCCAAATATGCGGCCGACTACACCCACTACGAGAATCAGGATGCCAAGCTCATCCAGACGAAAAACACCTACAAGCAGAAAGAACTCTATCTGTCGTGCGCCAATCTGTTCAACATCCTGGAACATTGGGAGGTGTCGCTGGCTTACGACTTCCAGTGGAACACGCTCGACGCCACCTTCTACCTGCCTACCGAAAGCGACGGCACATTCCCTTACCCGACGCGTTACACCCACATGGCGGCCTTGGCCACGGCCTTCGAATGGGGGCGGCTGAAGATGCAGGCCAGCGTTCTGGGCTATTTCGTCCATGAAAAGGTCAAGCGTTTCGAAGCGCGTCCCGACAAGGCCGTAGCCACGCCGGCCTTCTTCGGCTCGTGGCGGCTGCTGAAGAGGCAGGATCTCTTTCTGCGGGCCTTTTACAAGCGGATGTTCCGTATGCCGACCTTCAACGACCTCTACTACACGGACATGGGCAACGCCTTTCTGAAACCAGAGTATGCCGAGCAGTGCAACGTCGGGGTGAAATATACGCGCAATTTCAGAGAGACACCCCTGCTGCGGACCATCGACGTTTCGGTGGACGCCTATTACAACCGCATAACCGACAAGATCATCGCCTACCCCAAGGGACAGCAGTTCCGTTGGACGATGCTCAATCTGGGCAAGGTGGAGATCAAGGGGGTGGATGCCCTGCTCAACATGATCTTCTCGCTGGGCAAACTGGAGCTGACGACCCGACTCCAATACACCTACCAGCAGGCCATCGACGTCACCAACCCCACCGACACCTACTATCGTGACCAGATTCCCTACATCCCCTGGCACAGCGGTTCGGCCATCGTGGCACTCTTCTACAAGGGTTGGGGTCTCAACTACAGCTTCATCTATACGGGCGAACGCTACAACCAGCAGGAGAATATCCCGCGCAACCACACCCAGCCGTGGTATACGAGCGACCTGTCGCTGCAGAAGAGCTTCCGCATCCGGAGCCGCACGCTCAAGGCCTCGGCCGAAATCAACAACCTCTTCGGGCAGGATTACGACGTGGTGCTGAACTACCCGATGCCGAAAACCAACGTGCGCTTTGTCCTCAGTGTCGAACTATAACCCGCTCCGTATCATGAAAAGAGGATTTCTGTTCGCATGGGCGCTTCTGGTGCTGGCCGCCGGCTGCCGGAAGATCGAACTGGTCAATCCGACTGAGTACGAGGTGCTCCCCTTCGCGGAGAATGCCGACGCCGACCCCATCGGCATGTACCTGCTCAACGAGGGGAACATGGGCAGCAACAAGGCCGACATCGACTACCTCGACTATCGCACGGCCGTCTATGCCCGGGGAATCTACGCCGAGAAGAATCCCAACGTGGTGAAGGAGTTGGGCGACGTAGGCAACGATATCCAGATCTACGACGGGCGCCTGTTCGCCGTCATCAACTGCTCGCACAAGGTCGAGGTGATGGATGCCTACACGGCACGCCGCATCACGCAAATCGACATCCCCAACTGCCGCTACATCCGTTTTCAGGGCAAGTATGCCTATGTCACCTCCTATGTCGGCCCCGTGGCGATGGACCCCGACGCACAGAAGGGGGCCGTCTTCAAGGTCGATCTGGAGACCTACCGCATTGTCGGGCAAGTCACCGTGGGCTATCAGCCCGACGAACTGGCCATCGTAGGCAACCGCGCCTATGTCGCCAATTCGGGCGGATACCGCGCCCCGAACTACGACTCGACGGTTTCGGTCGTGGAGCTGGAGACCATGCGCCAACTCTACAAGATCGACGTGGCCATCAACCTGGGGCGCATCCGGGCCGATGCCTACGGCAATCTGTGGGTCACCTCGCGCGGAAACTACGACGACATCCCCTCGAATCTCTATCGGCTGGAGCCCGACGGCGGGCGCTACGTGGTGGCCGAGGCGATGAATATCCCCGCCTCGAACATGGCGCTCTCGGGGGATTCGCTCTACGTCTACAGTGTCGAGTACAGCAACCAGACCTCGAAAAACACCATCACCTATGCCATCATCGACGTCCGCAAGAAACGGGTCGTTTCGCGCCGCTTCATCACCGACGGCACGGAGCTCGATATCGTTATTCCCTACGGGATTGCCATCCATCCCCGCAACGGCGACATCTACGTGACGGATGCCCGGAACTACGTCTCGAGCGGCGTCCTGCACTGCTACTCGCGCGAAGGTGTGCGCAAATGGAGCGTCCGTACGGGCGACATACCCGCCCACATGGTATTTCTCGAACGAAAACAAAACCAACCATGAAACTGATATACGGAATAGCCGCCCTGCTGGCGGCACTTGCCCTTGCCGGATGCCAGAACGACGGCATCTCTTATGTGAGCCTCGGCCTGGATGACGTTTACAAGGTTGCGCGCATGCAGACCGTTGCCCTTCGCCCGGCCTTTACGGGGGAGGCATACCGCTGGAGCGTCAAGACCGCCTCGGGCGTCGATTCGCTGCTCGGAGAGCAGAAGGACTACATGTTCCTGATGCAGTATCCGGGAATCTACGACGTGACGTTCCGGATTATCGACCCGGTCAATCCGATCGTCCACCGGATGACCTTCTACGTGGTCGAGGAGGAGGTGGCCTACAGCCCCTATATCTCCAGGGTGTACGAATATTGTCCGGCCCCGGGGCAGTTCATCAACACGATGCCCGAATACCGCGACGGCGACACGGCCGAGACCATGCGTCAGAAGGCCGAGGAGGCCATCTCGGGGACGGTGCAGAACGGCATCTCGCTCGGGGCCTGGGGCGGCTACGTCACCTTCGGATTCGACCATACGGTCATCAACGTTCCGGGTGCGTACGACATCCGCATCGACGGCAATTCGTTCAACAGCGCAGCCCATCCGGGGGTCGACGGCGGCAGTTCGGAGCCGGGCATCATCCAGGTGATGTTCGACGAGAACCAGAACGGACGGCCCGACGACCGCTGGTACGAGATCGACAAGAGCCCGTGGTATACCGACGAGGCCGCCACGTTCGGATACGCGATTACCTACCGCCGACCCGATCCCGACCATCAGCCGACACCCGGGACCGGCGACAACTCCGCCATGACCGACATGACCTACATCCGCTGGGAGGACAACCGCGGGGTGGAGGGTTATCTCTACAAGAACCGCTTTCACGACCAGGAGTACTATCCCAAGTGGGTGGACAGCCCCGAGCTGAGCTTCCAGGGAACCCTGTTGCCGCAGAATGGCGTGGATGTCTCGGGCAACGGATCCTACTTTTTGCAGTATATGTTCAAGTACGGCGCCTATGCGGAC
>CALUKK010000125.1 GCA_944321205.1 uncultured Alistipes sp. | reverse complement strand
GGGCGATCATCGTCTTCATCGTGCTGATCGTCTTCCTGGGCAACGTGCGGGCGGGTCTGATCGTGGCGTCGGTCATTCCGCTGGCGATGCTCTTTGCCTTCATTCTCATGCGGCTGTTCGGGGTTTCGGCCAATCTGATGAGCCTCGGAGCCATCGACTTCGGTATCGTGGTCGACGGTTCGATCGTGATCGTCGAGGGAATCCTCGCCCACCTGTACGGGCGGTCGAATCTCGGCAGGACGTTGTCCCGCAAACAGATGGACGAACAGATCATTTCGGGAGCCGGCAACGTGGTACGTTCGGCGACCTTTGCCGTGATCATCATCCTGATCGTCTTCTTCCCGATTCTCACGCTGACGGGGATCGAAGGGAAGTATTTCACGCCGATGGCCAAGACGCTTGTCTTCTGTATCATCGGGGCCCTTCTGCTCTCGTTGACCTACGTGCCGATGATGTCGTCGCTCGTGCTCAAACGCCGTATCCAGGCCAAACCGACCTTTGCGGACCGTTTCTTCGTCTGGTTGAACCGTATCTACCAGCGGTGTCTGAATGTCTGCCTGCGGTTCCGCTGGGCGACGGTCGGCGTGGCTGTGGCGGCCTTTATCGGGAGTCTGCTTCTCTTCACGCGGCTGGGCGCCGAATTCATTCCGACGCTCGACGAGGGGGACTTCGCCATGCAGATGACCCTTCCGGCCGGAAGTTCGCTGACGCGGAGCATCGCCGTTTCGGAACATGCCGAGAAGATCCTGATGGAGAACTTCCCGGAGATCAGACACGTCGTGGCGAAGATCGGTACGGCTGAGGTTCCGACCGACCCGATGGCCGTGGAGGATGCCGACGTGATGATCGTCATGAAACCCTTCGAGGAGTGGACGAGCGCCCGATCGCGGGCCGAACTGGTCGAGAAGATGAAGGCGGCGCTTGACACGATCCCCGACGCGGAGTTCAACTTCAGCCAGCCGATCCAGCTGCGTTTCAACGAGTTGATGACGGGCGCCAAGGCCGATATCGCCATCAAGCTCTATGGCGAGGATATGGCCGAGCTCTACGCCAAGGCCAAGGAGGCCGCACGCTACGTCGAGCAGGTGCCCGGGGCTTCGGACGTGCTGGTCGAGCAGGCGATGGGACTTCCGCAGCTGGTGGTCAACTACAACCGTGCGAAGATCGCCCGCTACGGCATCAACATCGAGGAGCTGAACAGCATCATCCGCTCGGCCTATGCGGGCGAGACGGCCGGAACGGTCTTCGAGAACGAACGACGCTTCGATCTGGTGGTCCGGCTCGACCAGCAGAAGGTGGCCGATCTGAACCTCGACCGGCTCTTCATCCGCACCTCGGACGGAATCCAGATTCCGGTGAGCGAGGTTGCGACGATCGATCTGGTGAACGGACCCTTGCAGATCAACCGCGACGCTACGAAACGCCGCGTGGTGATCGGCGTGAATGTCCGGGATGCGGACATCCAGCAGGTTGTCGCCGCCATCCGCCAGACCCTGGACAAGAACGTCACACTCAAACCGGGCTACTATTTCGAATATGGCGGACAGTTCGAGAATCTCCAGAATGCCATCCGCACGCTGCTGGTGGTGATTCCCGTGGCTCTGCTGCTGATTCTGCTGCTGCTCTTCTTCGCCTTCAAGAGCGTGACCTACACGCTGGTGGTCTTTTCCACGGTTCCGCTCTCCATCATCGGCGGGATTCTGGCGCTGTGGCTGCGCGGACTTCCATTCAGCATCTCGGCCGGTGTGGGATTCATCGCCCTGTTCGGTGTGGCCGTGCTCAACGGTATTCTGATGATCAACCATTTCAACGCCTTGCGAGATATGACTCCCTATCATCTTTCGACCCGCCGCATCATCGCCCGCGGCACGCAACATCTTCTGCGTCCGGTCTTCCTGACGGGACTGGTTGCCTCGCTGGGCTTCGTGCCGATGGCTGTCGCCACCACGGCCGGGGCCGAGGTGCAGCGCCCCTTGGCTACCGTTGTGATCGGGGGGCTCTTCGTTTCGACTTTGCTCACGCTTTTCGTGGTTCCGGTCTTTTATGAACTGGTGGGGACGGCCCGACTGCTGACCCGTCATCCGCTTCTTCGAAGATTCTTTTCCGTGTTGCTGTTACCCATGCTGCTGCTGTTGCCGATCGAGGGGAAGAGCCAGCAACGGGTGACGCTCGACGAGGCGGTGACGCTGGCGCTGGAGAACCATCCACGACTCAAGTCGGCCGATGCCTCCATCGAGCGCACGAAAGCCATGCGCGGCGAGTCGTGGGAGCTGGCTCCGACGACGGTCGACTATTCGTTCGGCCAGCTCAACGGTACGGAGCGCAACGACCGCGAGATCAGCATCACGCAGTCGGTCGGTTCGCTGCTGACCCCCTTCTACAAGAATGCGCTGATCCGTACCCGGACCGAAACCGGGGGCCACTATCGGGAGCTGGTACGTCGCGAGGTGATTGCCGAAGTCAAGCGGGCATGGTCCTACTACCTCTATACGCAGGATCTGTGCCGTCTCTATGCCGACCAGAACGAGTTGGCCTCGGAGTTGTCGCGCACGAGCCGACTGCGCTACGAGCAGGGTGACATCACCCGTCTGGAGTTGAGCATGACGGCCACGATGGCCGCCGAGATGCGCAACAAGCTTTTCCAGGCCGAGGAGGAGCACAAGGTTGCAGCCGCCCGTTTGCAATGGGCCTGTTATTCGGACTCGCCGCTTCAGCCCGCGGACTCTGCGCTGGTGCGGTTCTCCGCCGTCTCCGAGATCTCGACCGATCTTCAACGCAGTTATTATGCGTCGCAGGTTCGGGAGGCCGAGGCACGGGTCAAGGTGGAGAAGAGCCTCTTCTTCCCGGAACTGTCGTTCGGCTACCAGCGTCAGAACATCCTTCCCGACAAGGGGCTGAACGCCTATGTCGTGGGGGCGTCGTTTCCGATCTTCTTCAATACGCGGCGCAGCCGCATCCGGCAGGCCAAGGCCGACGTTACGATAGCCCGCAATGATGCCGAACTGAATCTTCGCGCCATGACCAGCCGGATCGCCGAATTGCAGGCGGGACTTCGACGCTACGACCAGAGCCTGCGTTATTACGAGGAGTCGGCGCTTCCGGAGGCCGAGACCCTTGTCCGTGCGGCACGGCTCCAGCTTGCCAACAGCGAAACAAGCATCGCCGAGTATATCCTGAGCCTGAATACGGCGCTTGAGATCCGCCGGGGTTATATCGAAACACTCAACCAGTACAACATCGCCGCACTCGAATACGAACTCTATCGATAAATACATCCGTTATGAAAAAGATACTCATCCCAGTTACGCTTCTGCTCTGTGCCTGTGCAAATTCCGGCACGACTACTCCGGCTGCTCCGGCCGCTTCGGAGCCGGCCGCTCCGACCTCGACGGCTCCGCTTGCAGCGACGGCCCCCGAGGCCGACGATTCGCAGGTCGATGCGGCATCGGGCGCCACGGCCGTTCCGAACCAGACCCTGTTCAACGGCGTTCTCGTGATTCCACCGCAGGATCAGGCTACGGTGACCTTGACCATGGGCGGCTCGATCCGCAGCACCTCGCTTCTTCCGGGATCCTACGTGAAAAAGGGAGAGGTGCTTGCGACGCTTGAGAATCCGGAGTTCATCACCCTCCAGCAGGACTATCTGGACAGCCATGCGCAGTATGAATACCTGCGTGCGGAATACCTTCGTCAAACGACGCTTTCGCGGGAGGAGGCCTCATCTCAGAAACGTTTCCAGCAGAGCAAGGCCGAATATCTTTCGATGCGCAGCCGCATGGATGCCGCTGCGGCCCAGTTGTCCCTTCTGGGAGTCGACACCACCCGGCTGCTGGAGCGGGGTATCGTACCCTTCCTGGAGATCAAGGCTCCGATCAGCGGCTATGCCGTCTCCGTGAAGATGAACGTCGGGCGTCATTTCGGAGTCGGGGAGCCGCTCTGCGAGATCGTCGACAAAAGCGACATGATGCTGCGTCTGACGGCCTATGAAAAGGATCTGTCCCATCTGAAGACCGGCGACAGCGTGCTGTTCCGCGTCAACGGCATGGAGTCGGAGACCTTCCATGGCGTTGTGACGATGATCGGCCAGCAGGTCAACAACGAAAACCGTTCGATCGAAGTTTATGTCCGGATTGCGGAGCAGCAGGCACAATTCCGTCCCGGAATGTATGCAACGGCACGCATAGCCCGGAAATAATTCGTATTTTTGCACCATGAAGGCACCCTGGAAGTTCAAAGACCGTTATCTGCTCTCCACGTTGGTCGTATCGGCCGCGGTGGCGGTTCTGATCCATTTTCCGGAGGTGCTCTCCTTGTCGGACAGTTTTGAGCGTCAGGAGCTGTTTACGGGGATGGAGCCCCGGGACGTGTTCAACGAGATTCTGTTCACGTTCATATCGTTGTTGCTGCTTTTCTGGCTCAACACGCGTATTTTCCGATTCAATACGCCGCTGGTGCGGGTGACGAAGGGCAAGATGGTGGTGTCGTTTTTTCTGACATGGGCCGCGAGCAGCCTTTTCGGGCAGCTTTTCGTATGGCTCCACCATCAATTCGACATTCCGGCAATCGATGCCATGGTGCACCACTATCTGCATCCCCTGCGGGATCTGATCATCGCCGGAATCGTCACCGGCAGCAACTACATCTTCCATCTGATCGTCAAACAGCAGCGGATGGCCCTCGAGAACGCGTCGTTGCGGACGGAGAGTCTGCGACATCAGTACGAATCGCTCAAGAACCAGCTGAATCCCCACATGCTCTTCAATTCGCTCAATACGCTTCAGTCCCTGATCCGCGAATCCCCGGACAAAGCGCTTGACTACACGCAGGAGCTGTCCCGGGTGCTTCGTTATACGCTTCAGGACGACGATCGTCGCAGCGTGACGCTGGCCGAAGAGATGCAGTTCGCCGAGGCCTACATCTATCTGATGAAGATGCGCTACGAGGAGAATCTGCTTTTCCGGATCGAGATCGACGAGCGGATGAACCATATGCTGCTGCCTCCGATGTCGTTGCAGCTGCTGATCGAGAATGCCATCAAGCACAACGAAATCAGCAACCGGCATCCGCTGACGATTTCGATCCGCACGGAGGGCCCGATGCTGTTGGTCTGCAACCGCATACAGCCCAAACGCCTCACTCCGGCCGGTCCCGGTATCGGCCTCGACAACCTGGCCAAGCGCTATTTTCTGCTGTGGCAGAAGGAGATCCAGATCTCCGCGGAGGACGGTTTATTCTGCGTACGTCTGCCGTTGCACCAACCCGAGCACAACCATGAAAGCATTGATTATTGAAGACGAAAAGGCCGCGGTGCGCAACCTGCAGGCCCTGTTGAAGGAGGTGGCGCCCCACGTCGATGTCATCGACATCCTGGACAGTGTTGCGGACAGTGTTGCGTGGTTTGAGACCCATCCGGCCCCGGATGTCGTTTTCATGGATATCCATTTGGCCGACGGATCGTCTTTCGAGATTTTCGAACAGTGCCGGGTCTCGAGCCCCATCATCTTTACGACGGCCTACGATGAATATGCCCTCAGGGCCTTCAAGGTCAGCAGTGTGGATTATCTGCTGAAGCCGATCGGTGCCGCCGATCTGCGGCGGGCGCTTGATAAGCTGCAGACGCTTCACGCCACGACGGAATCCGAACGGTCGCTCTCGGCCCTGATCCGGAATCTGCAGCAGCGCAGCCATTACAAGACCCATTTTCTGATTCCCTACAAGGGCGACAAGTTGTTGCCGCTGGCCGTCGATCAGGTGCAGTATTTCTGTATTTCGGAGGGTGTGACGCGTGCGGTTGTGAGTGATCGCGAGAGTTACGTGCTGCCGCATACGCTGGATGAACTGACCGAAAGTCTCGATCCGGATCGTTTTTTCCGGGTCAACCGGCAGTACCTCATCTCCCGCCATGCCGTGCAGGATATCGATCTGTGGTTCAACAACCGCCTTGCCATCAATCTCAAAGTGGGGGGCGGGGAGAAGATTCTCGTCAGCAAACCCCGGGTTTCGGACTTCAAGTCCTGGTTTGCGGGAGATTGACCGGGTGTCAGGTCCGCAGGTCCGGACTGCCGGTTCGAAGTTGTTTTCAGAACCCTTCTTTCAGCCGGGGCATGAAGCCCCGTGTCTTTTTTTGGGCGGATTTTAGGTGGTCTTTGCATCATTTTTACCCTTCGGAAGGTCGGCTTTCCGCTATCTTTGCTGTTGGAAAACCAAACTTTCGACCGAATGAACCGAATCCTGCGTATTCAGGCCTTGTGCACGCTTTTGCTGCCCGTCTCCGTGGATAGGGTCTGTGGGGAGCCCCGACCCAATATTGTTATTCTTACGGCCGATGATCTGGGCTGGAACGACATCTCCTCGGCCTTGACCACCCGGGCGAACAACTCCCTTTGTCACCAAACCCCCAATATCGACCGGTTGATCTCGCGCGGTATGGCCTTCACGTCGGCCTACACGCAACAGAACAGTGCACCGACCCGTGCCGCCCTGCTGACCGGACAGTATGCCGTTCACAACGGCGTCTACAACGTCACCTCGCTGGCCCGTTACGGCAATCAGAAAAAAGGGGGCGTCACGAAGGATCAGGCACGGATCGTTCCGCCCCGACAGCGGAGTGTGATCGATCCTTCGAGCGAGACCTTTGCGGAGGTGTTGCGCGACGGCGGCTATCGGACCTATATCTTCGGGAAGGTCCACGGTTGGGGCGGGGACCTTTCCGAGCACGGTTTCACGGATGATTTCTCCTGTTCGAAAACCGTGAACAGAAACGGGGAGAAACTGAGCAACTACCTGGCCTGGCAAGATCCCCAGGGAGCGTGGGTTTTCGACAACAGCCTCTACAACCGTTATGCCGCGCCCTATACGGAGGCGTATATCCGGCGGAATCTGCTGCCCTTTGCCAACGGCAACGATCCGTTGTCGCTGGTCGGCAAGCGCAAACATTTCACCGATGCGATCGGCGATTGTGTCGTCGAGCAGCTTGCCCGGGTCGACCGTCAGCAACCCTTCTGCATGTGGGTCTGCTTCCATGCCATCCATTCGGCCATTGTCGGGCGTGAGGATCTGATTGCCAAATATCGCCGGCGCACGGAGCTGGATCCCCGCCATGCGGATCCGGAATATGCGGCGCTTACCGAGCAGCTGGATCAGACCGTAGGACGGATTCTGGCCGCTTTGGAGGATCCCGACGGAGACGGAGACACCTCCGATTCGATGACCGGGAATACGATCATACTCTTCATGTCCGACAACGGTGGAGTCGGGGGTCCGCACAGCAATGCGCCGTTGCGGGGAGCCAAGGGCATGTTCTATGAAGGGGGTGTCCGGGTTCCCATGGGAGTGGTGTATCCCGGTCATGTCGCCCCCGGCACCGTCACCGACGAACCCGTACATGTCATCGACTACTATCCGACGCTGCTCGAACTGGCCGATCTGTCGTGTCCGCCCGAGAGCCGGCATCCTCTTGACGGAGAGTCGTTCGTCCGCCTTCTGGAGAATCCCCGGGCCCGCTTGACGCGTGAAGCCCTCTACTGGCATTTTCCCGGTTATCTGGACTATCGACAGGTCCCCTCGTCGATGATCAACAAGCGGATCGGGGACAAACGCTACAAGCTGAAGTATTCGTATGAGACCGAGACCTATGAATTGTATTGTCTTACGGATGATCTTGCGGAGCAGCACGATCTGCTGGAGGCGTCCGATCCGACGGCAATCGACATAGCCCGGGATCTGAGGGCGGATCTATGCGCGTGGCTTGAAGCGAATCGGCCGCTTCCGATGAAATACAAGGCTACGGGACAGCCGGTCGGCTTGCCCGTCGAACTTGGATCCGAACCTCGCAAATGAAATCGGCCATGATGAAGAAACTCATTGCCGGACTGTTGTTTCTCGGCGCTTCGTTCGATATTGTCCGGGCCGGGGATGCCGATCTGTTTCCGTATTCGGCGCTGCAGGCCGTGGACGCAGCGGATGTTGCGGTGGAGGATGCGTTCTGGAGTCCGCGGATCCGCATCATCCAGCAGACGACGCTGCCGTTGCTTCTGGATCTCGCCGAGAAGCAGGGCAAGATCGACAATTTCCGGATCGTGGCGGGACTGAAGGCTGGAAAGCTCCGTTTGTACAATGCCCCGGATTCGGATGTTTACAAATTGCTGGAGGCCGCGGGACTCAGTTTGGGCGAGAGCCCGTGTCCGGCGCTCAAGGCCCGGTGTGACTCGATCATTGCGGTGATCGTGGCGGCCCAGGACAGCTCGGGGTATCTGCATACGCAGTACATGCTTGATTTCGATCATCCGGCCGCCCCCTCCCCGACCCAGAAGAATGTGAAGACCTTCGGGTTCGGTCCCGCCAACCGATGGCGATCCCTGAAGTCGAACTGGCCCTTTGCCTACAGTCAGCTCTATTGTGCCGGACACATGATGGAGGCCGGGGCGGCCTATTACGAGGGGACCGGAGAGCGGGCTCTTCTGGATGCTGCGATACGTTTTGCCGATCTGATCTGCCGGGTTTTCGACGAATCCCGGATCCGGACCTATGCGGATCATCCCGAGGTGGAGATCGGACTGATGAAACTTTATGCCCTGACCGGTGAAGCGCGTTATCGGGAGTGTGCCGAACGGATGTGCCGCCATATCAACTTTTCGCGGCCTGTGGACCTTCATCCCGAGGAGAATTCGAAACCTCTTGCCGAGCAGCGCTGTGCTTATGGACATTGCGTCCGAACGGCTTATCTCTATACGGGAGCTGCGGAGGTCGTACGGGCTGCCGGCTGCCGGGATTTGTCCGGGGCCATGGATCGACTCTGGGCGAGTGTCGTGGGCGGCAAGATGTATCTCCACGGCGGGACGGGAAACGGCACGAATGCCGAACAGCACGGCGAAAAATACGACCTTCCGATCGAACCGGCCTATTGCGAATGTTGTGCAAGCATCGCCCAGGCACAATGGAATCACGCGATGAATCTTTTAAAGGGTGATGCGGAGTACGCGTCGCTTGTCGAACTTGAGATGTACAACAACGCCCTTGCGGGCATCAGCCTCGACGGACGACGCTTCTTCTACTCCAACAAATTGAATATCGGGACAGAAAATCGGAAAAACCGCCATTCGGGAGTTCGGGAGACCTATCTGTTCTGCTGTCCCTCGAAGCTGCCGGTGTTCGTGGCGGGGGTCGGGCGCTGGATCTACGCGAAGGATGGGGCGGGCATATATGTCAATCAGTATGTCGGCAGTCGCCTTCGCACGCAGGTGGGGCGGCAGACCGTGGCCTTCCGTCAGATTTCGGATTATGTCCGGGCGGGCACGAGCCGGATCGAATTCGAATCAGGAGGCCATTTTGTCGTACACCTTCGGGTACCGCAGTGGCTCAAGAGGGAGCTTGTCCCCCATTCGCCCTACCGTTTCGGGTCGCAGGGCGCCGTTCCCGGCTATACGGTTCGGTTGAACGGACACCGGATCGAGGTTGCGGAGGATTCCCGGGGGTACCTCACCCTCGAACGGGACTGGAAGGCCGGTGATCGCCTGGATATCCGCTTTGAAGTCGAGGTGCGACGGATCTATACCGATGATTCCGTAGCTGCGAATCGGGGACGTGTCGCCTTGATGCGGGGACCTTTGCTGTATTGCCTGGAGGGGATCGACAATGGCTGTGATGTCCGGAGCCTGGTCATTCCGGCCTCGGCTGAAATCCGAGCCTCGAAAGCCCGGATTCTCACGGAAAAAACGGTGATCCTGAAGGGAGCCTGTCTGCGGAACGGTCAGCCGGGACGTTTCGTGGCGATTCCCTATTTCATGTGGGAGAATCGGGGTATCTCCTCCATGGTGCTGCTGCCGGTGGAGGATCCCACCCGGATTAACAAAGAACACTCCGAAGAGGCTTCGGAATACAATACCTACGGTTGACCGGGATGAACCGCTCGGTCCGCGGCTGGCAACTTCGGGGAGCCGGAGCGCTGTCGGGCCGTGGAGAACGTCCGGTCCAGACGTTATAAAAACAGACAGAGACATGCTGAAAGCCCAAATTTTGATCGGTACGGGGGCCTTGTTGGCCGGCACGATGGCCGTGGCCCGGGAGAAGAGTCCCAATGTGTTGATTTTCATAGCCGATGATCTTGGCTGGGAGGAGGTCGGTGCATATGGACATCCGGTGGTGAAGACGCCCCATGTGGATTGGCTGGCCGCCCATGGCCTCCGGTTCGACAACTTCTATCTGGCCGCAAGTTCAAGCAGCCCGAGCCGTTCCGCCATTCTCTCGGGAATGTATCCCTGTTGCACGGCGGCCCGGAATCTGCATGAAGACATGCCGCCCTACATCAGCCTCTTCACCGACAGACTGCACGATCACGGATATCATACGATGCTGGTGGGCAAGAGCCACGGCACGAACAATCCGACGTTGAGGGCGCGTTTCGATCAGGTTTCGTTGGTAGACTGGTCGCGCCCCTGGGAGATGGCCGACTTGTGGCTGGAGGCGCTGAAACAGCGTCCCCGGGAGAAGCCCTTCTTCCTGTTCGCCGCGTCGATCGATCCGCATCGCCCCTATAAACAGGGAAGCTATGCGCATCCGTACAGTCCGGATGATGTGGTTGTTCCACCCTATCTGCAGGACAGTCCCGAGATGCGGGAGGAGCTTGCGGATTATTACAACGAGATAAGCCGTTTCGACGACCATGTGGGGCAGGTGCTTGAGGCTCTCGGAAAGGAGGGTGAACTCGACAATACGCTGATCATCGTAATGAGCGATAACGGACGCCCGTTTCCGCAGTGCAAGACCCGGATGAATGTCCAGGGTTTGAGGTCTCCCTTCATTGTCTATTATCCGGCGATGGTGAAGGGCGGCGGAGTGACGTCGAGTCTGGCCAGTGCCGTCGATATAGCACCGACGATTCTCGATATTGTCGGCATACGGCGTTCTGCGGCATTGCAGGGTGTGAGTCTTCGACCCGTCCTGGAGGAGCCGACCCGCAGGGTGCGGAGCTACGCCTTTGCGGAGCATGACTGGCATGTTTTCCGGGCCTATGAGCGGGCCGTCGTGACCGAAGAGTTCATCTACGTCCGCAACTGGCTTCCGCATTTGTCCAATCCCTCCGTGGGGGAGAGCATGCGCATGCCGGCCTACAAGCGGATGTTGGCCGATTATCAGGCCGGGACGTTGCCTCCGGAGATGAGCGACTGTTTTGTTTGTCCGCGAGCCGCAGAGGAGTTGTATGCGGTGCCGACGGACCGCCATTGCATGCATGATCTGAGTGGGGATCCCGCATTCGGGGCGACACTCGAGCGGTTGCGTCTCGTGCTTGACGTCAGGCAGCAGTCGATCGGCGATCTCTTCCCGGGCGAGCAGAGACTCAAACCGGACAATGCGGACCGTTTGACGGGGGATCCGCTCAAGAAAAAAAAGTAAAACCATCATAAACCGAAAAAGCGATGAGACAACTGGCGGCATGTCGAGGTGTGATCTTTGGACTTATGCTGATTGTTGCAGCTTCTTGTTCGGCCGGGCAGCGGCGGAATCTGGAGGATGCATACTTCCGTTTTGACGGGAAACGGCTGGTGGTGGGGACTTCGTGTATCGAGCGGCAATGGATGTTGCAGCCTTACGGATTGGTCACTGTGGGGCTGCGGGATCTGACGGCCGGGAAACAGTGGGCCCGGAGCGGCAATACCTGTTGCGACTGGGCCTGCTACGGTCTGATCGACGAGACGTCGCACGCCGAACTGCTCTCCTGCACGGCCGTTGAGGATGATGACGAAGGTTTTGCGGCGCGGCATCTGCGCGTGGAGCTCGAATTCTACTACCCCGAGATCGAGACCTTCCTGAGATACCGGATCCGGGCCTATCCCGGAGCCAACGGCCTGTTCACACAGCTGTCACTCAAGGGCAATGCCGTGAAATATCTCCGGCCCGGCCCGAAGCGGGATGACGTACGCTTCGATCTGGTGAAGGGGAAAGAGAAGTTCGATTATGCGGCCAACAGCCGCGTGGCGAACCATATAGCCGGCTTCGCATACGACGGCCAGCAGATCGAATATCTGATCAACGGTCTGGATCCCCGACGGGAGTATGCCGTCGGCATGACGTGGTGGAGTCCGGACGACAGGACGTTGCGTCAGTCGCTGCATGTGTCGAGCGTTGACGGCGAGATCGGGCATGAGCTTTCGGCCGATTGCCGGATACCCTCCGGAGCCGAAGGACAAGCGCCCGAAACCCGGCTGTTCGAGCTTCCGGGTGA
>CALUKK010000124.1 GCA_944321205.1 uncultured Alistipes sp. | reverse complement strand
GTGCGGTTCCTTCGAAGGTACTGCCCAGACATTTGTGAACGAAGTGACCGGAGCGGTAACGATCATCGGCCAGGAATCCAGCAATTCGAGATTTGTCTTCGAAAAAGCAGGACTGGGTACCTATATCTGGAAATTCTCGAACGTCTTCCTGGGCACCAGCGGAGATGACAAGAAATCCTTTGCCATCATCTTTGACAATGGAGTGTACTACAACATCAGAATGGGCAAATACAGCACATTCCAGTCCGGAGGCAAATATACGACCAAAGGCGGAGAGATCATCAACTTTGCGAACGATAAGGATGGCAATGCACTCGGGAACCAGAATACGGGTCTGACCCTGTCCGTCCTGAAACAGATGAAGGAGCTGAAAATATCCTTTGAGCCTATGGAAGGAGATCCGACCTCCCTGGAGATCCGCATGGATATCAATGGTGAAACCAAGGTTACGGTTACCGGACGCAGGAGTTTCTGGTATTTCTCCCCGGATCCGATGCTCCTGTATGTCGGTCTGGAAAAGGGTGCAGAGAATGCCCCGGAGCCGGGTAGTGTAACGATAGATTCATTCCAGTTTATACCTTACACCGAATAATCCTGTTTTCAGATGAAAAAACCGATCATCATACACCTTCTGTTCACAGCCGTCCTCACCCTGCTCGTTTCATGCGGCGGAAACGACGATGTGCGACTCTCGTGGGTGGAACAGACCGACAGATATGCTGTCTGGAAAGGGGAGCGCAAAGGGCTCCAGGCCGAACTTGTCACACTCAAGAATCTTGAGAAAGTGAGCCTGAAGGTTTCGGATATGGTTTGCGGAAACGCCACCATACCATCCTCCGCGATAAAAGCCCGATTCATCAGCTATGTGAAGGCCGATGTTCTCAATGACAAGACCTACGGCCAGTGTGACTGGCGCCCGGCCGGAAAGTACGATTCACTTCTGGTGGCCGATGTCATTGACATAGATCGCGTCCGGGACATAGACTCCAATACCGTACAACCGATATGGATGACCATCAAAGTTCCACCGACGACTCCGCCGGGCAGGTACCGTGGGAAACTGACCGTCAAATCCGGGTGGAGACACTGGACGCTGCCGTATGAAATCAATGTAATCGGGAAGACTCTCCCCGAGCCCAAGGATTGGAAGTTCCATCTTGACTTGTGGCAAAATCCCTATTCCGTGGCCAGGTATCACAACGTGGAATTGTGGAGCAGCGAGCACTTCAACGCGATGCGACCTGTCATGAAACTCCTGGCGGATGCCGGGCAGAAAGTCGTGACGGCCACCATCCTCGATCGTCCGTGGGACGGTCAGACGGAGGATGCCTTCGGTTCCATGGTTGAGAAGACGCTGTATCCTGACGGCAAATGGGAATATGACTTTTCGGTCTTTGACATATGGGTGGAATTCATGTTCTCCCTCGGCATAGACCGGCAGATCAACTGTTATTCCATGATTCCGTGGAAACTTACGTTCGATTATGTCGACGGGGCTACCGGAAAGACGGAATACCTCAACGCCGCACCGGGATCAAAAGAATATGCGGATTACTGGAGCAACTTCATACGCGCCTTTGCAAAGCATCTCAAGGACAAGGGGTGGTTTGAGAAGACCTTCATCGCCATGGACGAACGTCCGATGGAGGATATGAAGTTCGCCTTGGATGTCATACGCAGCGCTGAACCGGCATTCAAGGTATCACTTGCCGGCTACTATCATCCGGAACTGGCCTACGACATTCAGGATTACAGCATCACCTTCAAGAAAAGTTTTCCCGAAGAGGTCAAGGCGAAGCGCAAGGAACTCGGGATGAATACCACCTACTACACCTGCTGTACCGAAGCCCATCCCAATACCTTCACAGTATCCAATCCCATGGAGGCGGTATGGCTTGGATGGTTTGCCTTTGCCAACGATTATGACGGATATCTGCGGTGGGCATACAACAGCTGGACAAAAGATCCGCTCAAGGATACACGATTCAGGCGATGGGCGGCTGGCGACTGTTTCATCATTTATCCGGAAGGGCGCAGCAGCGTGCGTTTTGAAAACCTTGTCGAGGGCATCCAGGATTATGAAAAAGCGCGCATCATGGTTGAGAAATGGGAAGAGGAGGGCAATGAGAGTGCCCTGATCGCTGTCAAAAAGGCCCGTGAGGCATTCACCCTGGAGCGATTGCAGGAAGAAGGTCCACAAGGAGCCCTGGAGTTTGCCAAGGAGCTGGTAAATCAGTAACACGGCTACCGGGCAAGGATCGGTGAAAGCGCAATGCCGGAAGGTCTGTTTTTGGACAGGCCTTCCGGCATTGCCGTTCATGGACGACAGAAGAACGGCCTCTATACCAGGAATCAGATAGAATCGGGTATAGAGACCTCTCTGTTTGTGGCGCCGTTTCAACGAATATCTCTGAAGAGGTTTCCGGGTTCTATGGAACCGTATCATCCCGATTGGAGCATGCAACGTCCTGACTTTGGAGCACAAAAAAGGTGTAAATCGCGCAATTACTTGATTTACACCCTCTCTGGCGGTGCGTAGGGGACTCGAACCCCTGACCCCGTGCGTGACAGGCACGTATTCTAACCAGCTGAACTAACGCACCCCTTTCGGTATTGCGAGTGCAAAGATAACGCTATTTTTTATTTCCACAAACTTTTTCCCCACATTTTTTCCGCTTTTTTCAGACCCTCCAACAGAGAAATCTCTCCCTTCATAGCAGCAGGGCGGCTAACATTCTTCCGGCCAGCATTTTCACAACTCCGGATCGGGCTCTATGGAAAAAAGAGCCCCCGCGACGATGTGTCGCGGGAGCTCACATCAAACTCCGACAGCACCCGGACGGCTGGGCTCAACTCGGCGAGGTTGCAGGGCTGCAACTTGGCACGAAGTCGCCGCCGCGGCCCGCTCCCGGCTACCGGTTCCGCACACGCAACTCGTAGAGATCATGGCGGCGATCCTTCAGGTTGCGGACACTTCCGTAGGTGTGCAGCTCGTTCAGCAGGTCGAGGTCCACATCCGAGATGAGGATCATCTCCGTATTGGGCGTCGCCTCGGCACGGCGTCCGTCCGTCGGGAAGGCAAAGTCACACGGCGTGAAGACCCCCGATTGTGCATATTGGATATCCATGTTGTGAACCCGCGGCAGGTTGCCCACGCTACCCGCTATGGCCACGAAACACTCGTTTTCGATAGCACGGGCCTGGGCGCAGACACGAACCCGCGAATAGGCATTCTGCGTATCCGTAAGGAACGGAACGAAGAGAATCTGCATGCCCTCGTCGGCCATGATGCGCGACAACTCCGGAAACTCCACGTCGTAGCAGATCAGCACGCCGATCCGCGCACAGTCGGTCTCGAAGGTCCGGATCGCCTTGCCGCCGCTCAAACCCCAGCACTTCATCTCGTCGGGCGTTACGTGCAGCTTCTCGTACATCTCGTACGAACCGTCTCGACGACAGAGGAAGCCCACGTTGTAGAGCAGTCCGTCCTCGCGGATATAGGGCATGCTGCCTGTGATGATGTTGATGTTGTACTTGATGGCCAGCCCCACGAACCGCTCGCGGATGTCGTCCGTATAACCGGCCAGCCCGCGGATGGCCTGTGACTCGCCGGCATCGTTGAAGCGCGCCATGAGCGGGGCGTTGAAATACTCGGGGAAGAGGACGAAGTCGCTCTGGTAGCGGCTCACCGAGTCGACAAAGAACTCCACCTGTTCGAACAGGTCGTCGAGCGTCGTGTAGGTGCGCATCTGCCACTGGACAAGCCCCACACGTACGGTCGTCTTCGGCTGCACATACTCCTCGGTGGGTGCCTGGTAGTAGATGTTGTCCCACTGCAGCAGGCAGGCAAAATGACGCGACTCCTCGTCGTTGGGCAGGTAGTTGCGCATCACCTTGCGCACGTGGAAGTCGTTTGACAGCTGGAACAACAGCACCGGATCGTAGATCTCGCGCTTGCGGACCTTGTCGATATACTCCTTCGGACGCATCCGGTCGGCATATTTATGGTAGTTGGGCAGGCGTCCGCCAAACATGATCGCCTTCAGGTTAAGCTTCTCGCACAGCTCCTTGCGGTATTCGTACATGCGGCGGCCAAGGCGCAGGCCCCGATAGTCGGGATGGATAAAGACTTCGATACCGTAGAGGATGTTGCCCTTGCGCGTATGGGTATCGAAGGTCTCGTTGCCGGTCACCTGGGCGTAGGTGTGGTCACCCTTAACCAGGTCGTAGTTAACGATGATCGACAGGGCGCAGCCCACGATCTTGTCGTCCACGACAACCACGATCTGACCCTCGGGAAAGATCCGGATCAGTTTGTCGATCTGGGCCGGGGTCCAGAAGACATCGCTTCCATCGGCATAGACTCGTGTGAAGGACGATGCCAGCTGATCGTAGTCTTCACGTTGCAGGTTGCGGATCTCAACCTTGTTGATTTTCGAAATATCCATCTCTTTGGCTCTTTTACGGCCGCAAAGATACCGATTTTCCAGACAGATTGTTCCCCCGCAGGCAGCAACTTTTCGAAAAGTGGCCCCGGAAATTTATCACCGCAGGCCGCAGCGGAAACAGAGCGGCACAAAGATCCAGACGGTTCAGACGCCCAATATGGGGCGGAGGGAGAGAGGGTAGCACAAACCGGGTATCCCGTAAAAAGCCGGCTGGCGTCTGATCGGTGCGGTACGGAGGGGAAGGGTGGGGGAGTGGAAGAGGAGAAAAGGGGAAGGGGAAGGGAAGGGAGTAGTGAAAGGGGCGGGGCCGAGGAAGCGGATCTGTAAAAAAGAAAAACAAAAAAAGGGAGAAGGGCGGGACGCGGAAGGGCGGAAGGGGCGGGGGCCGAGGAAGCGGATCTGTGAAAAAGAAAAACAAGAAAAAGGGAGAAGGGCGGGACGCGGAAGGGCGGAACAGGCGGCATCGGACCGAAAAAAATCGAGTCCGGCCGCAAAGGTCGGACCCGATAGATGGATTTCAATGTCGGCGGTCAAAGCCGATAGTCCCATTCGCGCAGGGCGTCGCCCCAATGCGTCTCGACCCGTTCAATGGTCTGCCGGGCGAATTCGTACCGCTTTTTGCGATAGCCCCGCTGCGTGGCCAGGTATGCCTCCATGGCGGGGCGCACCCGCTGGAAGTCGCCCAGAGACAGCCTGTCGTAGATCAGTTCGGCAATCTCGAGCGGCGACTCCTGCAGATCCTCAAAGCGCACCTCGAAGAGCTGACCCTCGGGGATCGAACCCCGGGCCGCCTCGTA
>CALUKK010000123.1 GCA_944321205.1 uncultured Alistipes sp. | reverse complement strand
GACCATTGACTATGAATACAGGGCCGATACGCACGAAGCCATGATGCATATCGCTGCCATAAAATTATTTTTGAATAAAATTTAAACAGCTTCTTATACAATGATGAAAAACATTAAATTCTTTGTTCTATTTTTTGTCTCGGGAGTGCTGCTGGCATCCTGCGACGACGAGGACAAGACGCAGTCGGGCGATTTCGGAACCATCCAGGTTCCCGATGTTGCACAACTGGCTCAGATGGCCGAGGCCGGCGAGGGAACCTCCAACGTAACCTTTACCACCGAAGCCGCGTGGAGCGCCACGATCCGCGAAACCCGGGCCGAGGCCCCCGACTGGATCACCATCTCGCCCGATCACGGGGACCAGGCCGGCAGCTATACCGTACAGATCACCCTGCAGCCCAACACCGGACAGGAATCCCGCACGGCCTTCATCACGATTACGTGCGAATCGTCCGAAATCGAGATTTCCGTCACCCAGAAGGCCTCCGACGAGAGTTCGGATGAGGAGGGCGACGGATCCCAGGAACGCCGCCCCAACGGCCGACTGGTCCACATCACCGAGTACGAGAACGGCACGGCCGACTATTTCCTGGAGTTCGACTATGACGACATGAACCGACTGATCTCGATCCACTCCTATTTTGACGCCGAACAGACCGCCATAGTGAACAGCTGGGAATTCCAATACGAGAGCCCAAGCCGAATCCTCATCACGGAAAAATACTATGACTCTGATGGAGAGTCACCCCGAGGCAACACCTGGATCTGCGAGGGAAACGGGTTCGATTCGCCTGAAGACGGAGGTTCGATCACCCGCGCGGAAGTTACCGATCTGGTCGACCCCACATCCCGTCAGATACATACCTACACCTACGGGGAAGACGGACTTACGGCAAATTATGTGGAATATTTCCTCGGCGATGATACCTGGCAGGGAGAGACCCAATATACCTACCAGGACGGCAACTGTACCCAAATCCAATGGTCCGAGGGCGGCAAGCAAACCATCACCTACGATTCCAACATTCACAAGCATACGGCCGAGTACGAAAGGCTCTTCCAAGAATATTCCGCCATCAACCCGGGACTCTTCTTCACCTATGATTCCGACATGCTGCGAAGCCTCGGAATGCTTGGCATAACGGGGGATCTGCTGCCTGTCAAGGTAGTCACCCACTATGCCAATCCAGATGCAACCCCGATTACGGAGACCCTCACCTACAACTATTACGATCTCGACGACTGGAAGATCGGTGAAAGACGTGATGGCATGGAGATTATTCTGCAAAACAATTCGGGTACAGAATACCGCTACGTGCTGACCTTCGAAGGGATCTGATCCCGGCATGCGCAACACAAAAAACGACGGCTTCAGATTTTGAAGCCGTCGTTTTTTATCGTTCCGCCTGCGGTCGGTTATCCGATCATTCCGGCACTGCGAAATGAAAAGTCTCCGCCTCCCCGGGCAATAATGACGTGATCCAGCAGCCGGATGTCAAACAAGGCGGCGGCTTTGGCAATACGATCGGTCAGCGCCCGATCCTGGGCACTGGCTTCGGGCGTTCCCGACGGGTGATTATGAATCAGAATGAGTTGCGTGGCGAGCAGTTCCAGAGCCCGCTTGACGATCAGCCGATGGTCGACGACCGTTCCCGTTACACCTCCCTGGCTTACCCGCTGGCGTTCGATAATCCGGTTCGAGGCGGTCAGATAGATCACCCAACACTCTTCGTGAGTCAAACGCTGCAACTGCGGGCGAAAAAGACGAACCACATCTTCACTCGTTGCAATGAAATCAGACTCTCCAATCCCCTCGGCAGCCACCCGCCGGCCGAATTCCGCCGCCAGCAACAATAAACGAGCCCGTTTCAGGCCCAATCCTCCGACCATCCGCAAACGGGCCTCCACCTCCGAAGTCAATCGGGAGAGCGATCCTCCATACGCGGACAGCAACACGTCGGCAAGCTGCTCATCTTCGACCAGCAGAGCCAACAACTCCCGGTCGTCGAGAGCCTCAACACCTCGCGAGGTCATCTTGTTGCGCAGATTTTCCATATTTGAAAATGGTGATTACGAAAGTAAGAAAGATCATGTTCCCGGCAGATCGCCGCTACCACCTTCCGTCAGATCAGACTTGTATTCCTCATCGGGATTTTCCGTCGGCACCTCCGTCCCCGACAGTTTCCATAGGGGTCACTCGCGTTCCATTGATCCAGGCATTCTCTGTCGGCACCGGCACTCTTCATCAAGTCCCCGACGCTTCCATGAAACCCCAGCTGCTCACCGCCGGCCATCATCGGTCCCGGACTCTCGACCCGTCGACTCTTCTCCGCCCTTCGGGTCTCTGGTCTTCCGAGGTCCACGCCTTTCCGGCCCGGTCTTCCAGCCCCGTCTTTCCGATCGCCATCCTTCCAAAGCCCCGGCCCTTCCAAGGCCCCTTTCTCTCGGTCACCGGCTCCCGGTCCTTCGTTCTTCCGAAGCCCCCGTCCTTCCAAGGCCCCCGTCTTCCGGACCCCTTTCTCTCGGTCACCGGCTCCCGGTACTTCGTCCTTCAACCCCTCCGTTCCTCAAGTCCCTCTATTCTCCCGGTCCCTCGTCCTTCAGCCCCTCCGTTCCTCAGGCCCCTCCGTCAGCGGGAAAGACGATCCACCTTATCTAACAATGAGGCACACTTTTCGTCGCTCAATGTTTGCGATACCGAAAAGGCTGCATGCTGTTCCGCCTCCTTTTTCGAATCCCCGGATCCGTGTCCGATCTCCATGTCGTCGACCAGAACCTTGCAGTAAAAAACCGGATGGTTGGAGGAGGAGCCCTTCTCGGTCTCGGTCCGAAAGACGATCCGATGGCGGTTCTTCTGGCTCCATTCGATCAACCGACTCTTGAAATCGGTCTCCGACTCGATCAATTCGTCGAGATTCAGACTCCGGTAATAGATCCGATTGATCAGCAACCGATTGACGAAATCATATCCCTGATCGAGGTAGACAGCACCCATCATCGCCTCGAAAGCATCGCCGTAAATATGTTTCTGAGCAATGCCTGCGCCTCCGTTCGAGATCACGTAACGGTCCAGCCCCAACTTCACGGCCAACGCATTGAGCGACTGCCGCGAGACGATCTTCGACCGCAACTGGGTCATGAATCCCTCGTCCCGATCGGGATATTCGATGAATATGTAATCGGAAGTCACGGCCTCGATCACGGCATCCCCGAGATATTCGAGGCGTTCGTTATTGATTGCACGGCCGTCGTCCAAAACCAAAGAAGCTGACTTGTGAATCAAAGCCAGCTTGTAAAGTTCGACGTTGTGCGGGATAAACCCGAACAGATCGTCGACCATTTTGTAATACACCCGGTCACGCCCGAAATTCCGCCGGAGCGGACGCAAGAGAAAATCGATCACTGCACGGACGTTTGGGTGTTAGAGTTTGCGGAAAATCACCGTCGAGTTGTGACCACCGAATCCGAAGGTATTGCTCAAGGCGCACTTCACATCGCGTTTCTGGGGCTCGTTGAGCGTAAGATTCAGTTTCGGGTCGATCGCAGGGTCGAGGTGTTCGCAATTGATCGTAGGAGGAACGACGCCGTGCGTCATGGCGAAAATGCAGGCCAGGGCCTCAACGGCTCCGGCAGCTCCCAGCAAGTGACCCGTCATGGACTTCGTCGACGAAATGTTGACCTTGTAGACGTGCTCGCCCAGCACCTCCGCAACGGCCTTCAGCTCAGGAAGGTCGCCGGCAGGTGTCGACGTTCCGTGTACGTTGACATAGTCGATATCCTCGGGGCGGATCCCCGCATCCTTGATGGCATCGCGCATGGCCTTGATGGCGCCCTTTCCTTCCGGATGAGGGGCCGTGAAGTGATAGGCATCGGCCGAAGCGCCGCCACCGATGATCTCGCAATAGATCTTCGCACCGCGGGCTTTGGCATGCTCGTACTCCTCGAGAATGAGGGCTCCGGCACCTTCACCGATCACGAAACCGTCACGATCGGCATCGAAAGGCCGTGAAGCGTGCTGCGGATCATCGTTCCGCGTCGAAAGGGCCTGCATCGAGTTGAAGCCTCCGACGGCAGGTTCATTGACGGCAGCCTCGGAGCCTCCGGCAACCATCACGTCGGCCTTGCCGTAGCGGATGGCGTCGAAAGCGGCGATCATGCCGTGGTTCGACGATGCGCAGGCCGAAACCGTACAGTAGTTCGGGCCCATGAAGCCATACTTCATGGAGATGAATCCTGCGGCGATATCGGCGATCATTCGAGGAATGAAAAACGGGCTAAACCGCGGGGTTCCTCCCCCTGCGGGATAGCCCAGACACTCATCGAAGAACGATTTGAGTCCTCCGATACCCGAGCTCCAGATCACTCCGACCTGCTCCTTGTCGATCGACTCCAGGTCAAGAGCCGAATCCTCCACGGCCTGCGTGGCGGCAATCAGAGCATACTGCGTAAAGAGGTCGTACTTGCGAACCTCCTTGCGGTCGAAATACTGCGCCGGGTCGTAATTTTTTACTTCACAGGCGAACTTGGTCTTAAATTTCTCTGCGTCGAAATGAGTAATGGGTGCGGCACCGCTGACGCCTTTCTCCAGATTCGAAAAATACTCTTCAATATTATTGCCCAGCGGGTTGATCGTACCGATGCCCGTAACTACTACTCTTCTTTCAGTCATAAATTTAAGGCTTTATTGCCGTGAACGTATTTGCTGTTTGCGAAAATTATTTCTTGTGCTCCTCGATGTACTTGATGGCGTCACCTACGGTAGCGATCTTTTCAGCGTCCTCATCCGGGATCTGGATATCGAATGCCTTCTCGAACTCCATGATCAACTCAACGGTGTCGAGCGAGTCTGCGCCCAGGTGGTTGGTAAAGCTGGCTTCGGGAACTACCTCCGACTCCTTGACACCCAGTTTGTCGACGATGATCTCGACAACTTTCGATTGAACTTCTGACATAATCTTAAGTTTTTAGTTAAACAATTATTGGAAACAGTTCAGTACATTTCCAGGGTAATTTTGCGCAAAAGTAACACTTTTTTTATTACTTTTGACAAAAGAGCACGATTTTTTATTCACAACTTTTTCGACATTTAGAACAAACAGGACAACAATTATTTAGAAATCAAAATATTATGAAATTGCTTCTGATCTCGAATTCGACCAATGCCGGTGAAGAATACCTGCGTTATCCGCTGCCCGAAATCGGTCGTTTTCTCTGCGGAATCCACGAGATAGCATTCGTTCCCTACGCCGCCGTCACCTTCTCCTACGCCGAATACGAACGCAGGGTGCAGGCCCGGTTTTCGGAACTCGGCATCCGGGTCCGCTCGGTACACCGCGCCCAGGATCCCGCGGCGATGATCCGTCGGGCCGAGGCCATCTGCGTCGGTGGAGGCAACACCTTCGCCCTGGCCCGCAAGATGCAGCAGCAGGGACTCATGAAGGCCATTCTGGGCCGCATCCGGGCCGGCGTTCCCTACGTCGGCTGGTCGGCAGGCAGCAATGTCTGCTGCCCCACGATCTCGACAACCAACGACATGCCGATCGTTGAACCCGAATCGTTCCGCGCCATCGGTGCCGTGAAATTCCAGATCAATCCCCATTATCTCGACGCCAATCCCGCCGGGCATGCCGGGGAGACCCGCGAACAGCGCATCCTCGAATTCATCGAGGCCAATCCGCGGCGCTGGGTCGTCGGGCTGCGCGAAGGGTGCATGCTGCGTTACGACCAGGGACGGCTGGAACTGATCGGCAGTCGTCCGATGCGGATCTTCCGAAAAGGGGTCGAAACCTTCGAGGTGCAACCCGGAGACGACCTTTCATTCTTATTATAAAAATAGGTATCGGAGAATTTCGGGAATCCCGGAGCTCCCCGACAGGGCATAAATCACACTTATTCATGAAAGCAATGATCGTCGGACTGGGCCTCATCGGAGGCTCGTTCGCATTGGCGCTGCGCGACCATGACCTGGCCGACGAGATCCTCGGGGTCGAAAACTCCGAGGAGCACGCCGCCGAAGCGCTTCGGTTGGGGCTTGCCGATCGTATTGTCCCCTTCGAGGAGGGATTCGACACGGCCGATCTGATCGTATTGGCCACCCCGGTCGACACCATCCCCCTATTGGCCGTCAAGGCCCTCAACCGGGTCAACGACCGACAGGTGGTCATCGATATGGGATCCATCAAGAGCGAGTTGTGCGAAGTGATCTCGATGCACGCACACCGCGGGCGCTTCGTGGCCGTACACCCCATGTGGGGCACGGAGTACAGCGGTCCGAAGGCAGCCCAGCGCGGCGCCTTCACGGGCCGCAACGTCGTCTTCTGCGACACGGTGCGCAGTGATCGGGATGCGCTGCACACCGTCGAACGGATTTTCCGGGCATTGGGGTGTCCGGCCGTCTACATGGATCCCGAGGAGCATGACCTCCACACGGCCTATGTGTCACACATTTCGCATGTCACATCATTTGCGCTGGCGCTCACCGTACTCGAAAAGGAGTTGGAAGAGCGGCACATTTTCGATCTGGCGGGAGGAGGTTTCGAGAGCACGGTACGTCTGGCCAAGAGTTCCGCAGCCACATGGGTTCCGATTCTGCTGCGCAACAAATACAATGTTCTGGACGTGTTGCGCGAACACATCCATCAGTTGCAGATTCTGCGCAAGATGCTTGAGCGGGACGATGCCGAGGGGCTGAAGCGGTCCATCGAACGTGCCAACACCATCCAACGCATCATCCATTGATGACAACGGCCGAGACGGGGCGCCTGGGAGAGTGCGCCGTAGTCGAATTTCTCCGGAAGAAGGGCTACTCGATCCGGGCACGGAACTGGCGGCGGGGGCGTTACGAGTTGGATATCGTGGCGTTGTATCTGAATACGCTGCATATCGTGGAGGTAAAGACCCGGCACCGGGGATCCTTGACACCGCCCGAGGCAGCGGCCACCCGACGCAAATTCCGCGCACTGACGCGGGCGGCTCTCTCCTACATTCGCATGACGGGATGGAACGGGGAGGTAGAGTTTGACGTTGCGGCGGTTGAAATGGAGGATGACGGCACGGTGCGGATTGACTGGATCGAGCGGGCCTGGGAATACAACTGGTAATTTTGCTTTTACGACAAATTATGCTATCTTTGTCGAGCCGATCCACGAGGGTTCACTCTGGAGGGGAAGGGTGATGAGGAAGAGAGTGCGCCGTCTGTCCGAACATTCCGCCCGAGAGGCCTCATGGGAAGACGAGGGGTGGAGAGGAGTAAGGAAGAGAGTGCGCCGTCCGCCCGAACATTCCGCCCGAGTGGCCTCATGGGAGGACGAGGGGCGGAGAGGAGAGGAGGGAGAGGAGGGAGAGGAGGGAGAGGAGTAAGGAAGAGAGTGCACCGCCCGCCCGAACTTCCCGACGAAGCTGTTGCAGGGGATGGAAAGGTGAGAAGGAACTCCAGAGAGTGGCAAGAACGTGCCGTAAAAGTACGACGGGAGAGACCGGGCAAGAGGAAAGAGTTGACTGAAGAAGATAGCGGAAGTACGTGCGGAAAGGAGCCCGCACGCAAAGAGCGGAGCAAAGGAAGAGAGTGTGAGAGTGTGAATGGGGAGGCTGGGAACAAGAAAAAAAGTAGAAAATCTCAACACCATAGACTGCTGATGTGGTTCTATAATTTCGGTCTGTTGCTTTACGTATGGGCGATCCGCCTTGTGGCCCCGCGCCATCGGAAGGCTCATCTGTGGCTCGAAGGCCGCAAAGACCTTTTCCGCAGAATGCGGGAAACCATCGATCCGACAGCTCGTATCGTCTGGATACATGTTGCCTCGCTCGGAGAGTTCGAACAGGGACGACCCATCATCGAACAACTCCGGAAAACCCATCCCGAATACAAGATCCTGCTGACCTTTTTCTCCCCCTCGGGATATGAGGTCCGCAAGGACTACAAGGGTGCCGACTATATCTTCTATCTTCCGATCGATACTCCGCGCAACGCCCGGAAATTCCTCGAAGCGGCCCATCCCGAGGTCGCGATCTTCGTCAAATACGAATATTGGCTGAATCTTCTGCGGGAGCTCCGGCATCGTAAGATCCGCACCTATATCGTGTCGGCCATCTTCCGCCGCAATTCGGTATTCTTCCGGCCCTACGGTGGCTTGTGGCGTCAGGCGTTGGAATCCTTCGACGTGATATTCGTCCAGAACGAAGAGTCGAAAAAACTCCTTGCCACACTCGGATTCGACAACGTGCTTGTGGCCGGAGACACCCGTTTCGACCGCGTGGCGGAGATTGCACGCGCAGCCAAGCACATCGATATTGTGGAACGATTCAAAGGGGATGAACGGCTCTTCGTCGCCGGGTCGACCTGGGGTCCCGACGAAGATCTTCTGATCCGCCTGATGAATGACAACCCCGATGTAAAATTCCTGGTGGCGCCCCATGAAATGGATGAAGCGCGCATTGCCCGGCTTGTCGAGGAGACGCACGGCGGAGCCCTGCGATACACACAATGCACCTCCCGGACGGGATATGGAACCCGCCAGCTGTTGATTCTCGATACCGTAGGACTTCTCTCCTCGGTATATGGTTATGCCTCCTGGAGTTATATCGGCGGGGGGTTTGGGGTCGGCATCCACAACACGCTGGAAGCCGCGACATTCGGACTTCCGATCGCCTTCGGTCCCAACTACCGGAAGTTCAAGGAGGCCCGGGATCTGGTGACACTCGGCGCCGCGCGTTCGGTTTCGACCTACGAGGAGTTGCGCAGTTGGTTCATCCCGCTGCGCGACAACGAGGAGTTTCTCCAGAAAACCTGCCGGATCGCCAAAGACTACACAACCCGCCATCAGGGAGCCACGAACATCATCGTCAAGACCATCTTCCCCCAATAATCGAGGGGGGGGGTGAGATCAGGGCCGCAAAGAGGCCGGGACAGGAGAGACGGAGAGACAGGACGGGAGAGACAGGACGGCGGTGAAGAGGTCGGGCCGAAGGGAGACAGGAGAAACCGAAAGACTGAACCGGGAGAGATACGACGGCAACGAAGAGGCCGGGCCGGAGGAGACAGGAGAGGCCGAAAGACTGAACCGGGAGAGATACAACGGTAGCGAAGAGACCGGGCCGAAGGGAGACAGGAGAAGGCCAGAAGACTGAACCGCAAAGAGGTAGAGAAGCCGGGAAGAGACGAAGCGGAAGCGAAGGGTGTAAAGACGTGTAAAACAGAAAAGAGCCCGGGAAAAAGGCTAACCGACAGACGAGCCTCGGACAAGTCGAAAAGAAAACAGGCGGAACCTTCCGATCGGAAGGTTCCGCCTGTCATATCATAGCGGCATGCCAACCGCCGTCGATCAACCCTTGTGAGTCATGATGTCGAGCACCAGCCGATCGGTTTCGTTCATACCATCGCGACCGATCGCCGTGAGGTTGTGAATGCAACGGTCGACATCCTCCTCGATGATCCCCTCGACCGGAGTGACACAACGCCCGTCCATGGCCATCATGGCCGACAATACGGCCGTCGAGACGCCGCTTGTGAGCTTCATCGCGCAACTCGGCTTCGCACCGTCACAGATCATACCCGTCAAATTGGCGATCATGTTCTTCACTGCGGCGGCAGCCCGATCGTAATCCCCGCCCATCAGATAGGTAATGCCGCAACTCGAACCCGTCGCCGCCACCACACAACCGCACAAGGCCGACAGCCGACCCAGACTCTGCTTGATGTAAATCACCGTCAGATGGCTCAGCGTCAACGCCCGGATCGTCTGCTCCTCCGAGGCACCGATCTCCCGCGCATAGACCGCCACGGGCATCGTCGCGGCTATTCCCTGGTTTCCGCTGCCCGAATTGCTCATCACCGGGATCATCGCTCCGGCCATGCGCGCATCGCACGCCGCCGACGTATAGGAGAGGATTCGCGTGAAGATGCTGTCGCCCATCACCCGCTGTTCGCGATCGCAGCGCAGCGTGCGCCCCACACTGTGGCCGTAATCCCCCGAAAAGGCCTTCTCGGCGGCATCCCAGTTCAGACGCCGCGACTCGAGGATGAAGCGGATCTCCTCCAGCGGCGTGGTCATCGCGAACTCCCAGACCCGACGCAGCGTCAGCGGGACATCGCCCTGCTCGCTCTCGGACGAGGTACCGCCCCGCTTGTCGAACAACACCTCGCCGTCCCGTTCGACATAGACAAACGTCGTATGTCCGCCGGCGATGATCGCCAGCGCCTTGTGACCCGCAGCCTCCACCTCCGCCTCGATATAGAGTTTTTCCGAAATACCCTCCTTCAGCTCGATGGTGATGCGTTTCTCGTCGATCATCCGCCGTCCGCGCTCGACGGCCTCGGGCGTTACGTCGCGCAACACCTCCAGCTGATACTCCGAGCGTCCGATCAAGGCGCCGAGCGCCACGGCAATCGGGAGTCCGATCATCCCCGTACCCGGGATACCGACTCCCATGGCATTTTTCAGAATATTGGCGCTCAGACGCACCGAAATCCGTTCGGGTTCCGCGCCCAGCGCCTCCGTTGCCCGCGCCACACACAGCGCTACGGCAATCGGTTCGGTACACCCGATGGCCGGGATGACCTCCCGATGAATCAGATCGATGATTTGTTTGCGTTCAGATGACGGTAACATACACTTTTGGCTTTAGCGGAAACAAAGATACTATTTTTTCCCTATTTTCGCAGCATGAAAGATCCCGAACAGCGTAAATGGAAGGTACTCTCCAGCGAGTATCTCTTTCGGCGCCCGTGGCTCACCGTACGACACGAGAGTCTCGAGCTGCCAGACGGGCGTCGTGTGCCCGACTACTATGTCCTCGAATATCCCGACTGGATCAACGTCACGGCCATCACGCGGGACGGACATTTCGTTCTGATCGATCAGTATCGTCACGGACTCGGGGAAACCTCCTACGAGATTCCGGCCGGCGTCTCCGAGCCCACAGACTCCTCGATGCTGGCCGCGGCACAACGGGAACTGGCCGAGGAGACCGGCTACGGCGGCGGACAATGGCGACTGCTCACGACCATCGCCCCCAATCCGGCCACACAGACCAACCTCACGCACTGTTTTCTGGCTACGGATGTGGAGCGGATCGGCAACCAGCATCTCGATCCGACCGAAGATCTGCGCGTTCATCTGATGACGCGCGACGAGGTGCTCGAGTTGCTCCGCACCGACCGTATCCGTCAGGCATTGATGGCGGCACCGCTGTGGCGGTATTTTGCCGAGCATCCCGCCCCGGAGAAGATGCCGTCCGCGGCGACACCGCAACAGGATCCGCAACCCTGAAGACTCGGGACGCTTCTCCCGACAGACGGAGAGGGGTCGGACAAATCCGACCGCTATCGCAATACGACCGTCACCGACATCGGACCGTGAGCGCCGAAGACCAGCGCCTGTTCGATATCGGCCGTCTTCGAAGGCCCCGACATGAAGCAGCCGTAACCGAAATCATCCACCTCGGGCCGCACTACGGCCTCGTGCATCGTATCGACCAGCGCATCGCGCGGAATGACGATCATCAAAGCCGTAGCACCGAAATAGAGTGCCTTGTGGCGAATCTCCTGGGCGATCCATACCGCTCCGTTCTCCGCCACGCCGAACGATCCGCGCACCACGCCCAGATCCACGTCGACCAGTTGGCGCGGATCCTCCACCCGGTCGGGATCGATCGTCGCCACGGTCACTTCAGGCAGCGCCGAAGCGATCCGCCGGGCCTCGGGATAGAGGCGGCCGATCAATTCGTCGAGTGTCTCGCCCGGCTCCATCCGCACGGCCATGCCGCCGGCCGCCTCAAGCCGCTCGACAAACGTCTGCTCGCGGTCGGCAAAGCGCTGGGGGACGAAATCCATCGTCGGGCGCGGCCGTATGGCCATGCCGTCCGCCGACAACCGTTTCAATATCTTCTCCTTGCTGTTCATCTTACTTGTTCGTTTTCACTTTTTTCCACCAGGCGTTGAAACTCTGCCCGGCAAAGGGCGGCATGGCCCGTCCCGGCGCGCTCCAGGGATTCCAGGCATTTTCAACCACCGCACGGGGCAATTTTTCGGCCAACCGCCCCAGCGCAATACCGCCATAGAAGCGCCGGCGTCCCGCCATGACGAAATCCATCCCCTTGACGGCCGCCTTCTTCATCGGATCGGCCAACCCCAGGCCGTCGAGCCGCTGCCGCCACTCGTAGATCTGCTCCCCGAGGTCGATCTTCGCCGGGCAGACACTCGAACACGAGTAGCACAGCGAGCAGGCCGAGACATTGCCGTGATACTGCTTCGGCGAGCGCAGCATCCCGAGGTTGATCCCCAGCGGACCGGGGATGAAGTACGAATAGGAGTAACCTCCCGAACGCCGGTAGACCGGACAGGTGTTCAT
>CALUKK010000122.1 GCA_944321205.1 uncultured Alistipes sp. | reverse complement strand
AATATCTTTTTTTTTTTTTTTATCGTGGCATGTTAGATTAGAAATTGACATTGACGCCGAAGTTGAAGAAGCGAGTTACGGGATAGACACCGCGGTCGATACCGTAGTTGCCCACCTCGGGATCGACGCCCGAATAGCCCGTGATCGTGCAGACGTTGTCAATGCTCATGTAGACACGCAGCGAACCGTTCTTCAGACCGACATAACGGCCGATCTTTGCCGGAAGCGTATAGCCGATGGTGATGTTCTTCAGCCGCAGGTAATCACCGTCCTCAAGGAAGATGTCCGAAAACTTGGTATAGTTGCCGTTCGTATCGCTGACCAGACCCAGACGCGGATATTGACTGCCTTCGGGATTGAAGTCCCACGTATCCAGCACATCGTCGATCAGGTTACCGTAGTCGCTCCGGCCGTTCATGGCCATCTGCTTCAGACCGTTGTAGATCTTGTTGCCGGTCACGCCCTGGAAGAAGAAGCTGAAGTCGAAACCCTTCCAGTCGAACGAACCGCCGAACGAGAAGGTGTTTTTCGGGGTATAGGAGCCGGCGAAGACCTTATCGTCATCGTTGATCACACCGTCGTTGTTCGTGTCCACGAAGATCAGATCGCCCACCTTGGCCTCGGGCATCAGCAGTTTGGCCTCACCCGTTTCGGGGTTCTTGTAGATGTACTTGTTGATCTCATCCTGCGAACGGAAGATGCCGGCCGTACGGTAGACCATGAACGAATACCAGGGCTGTCCGGCATCCGAGAAGAGCAGGGCGTTACTGTTCAGATTGGGATTGGCATGCCGTACCGGGCCGTTGCGCACACCGTACTCGCGCACATATCCCTTGTTGGTGGAGAACATGCCCCAAACGTTGTAATTGAACTTGCCCTGGGCGGCGCTGCCGTGGTAGTTGATCGAGAATTCCCAACCCTTGTTCAGCACGTTGCCCATGTTGCCCATCGGTGAGGTGGCCACACCGAGCTGCTCGGGGGTCGGAACCAGGTCGATCAGGTCCTTGGTCACCTTATGGTAATAGTCCGCGCTGAACTCGAGTTTGTTGTCGAACATCGTCAGATCGAGACCGACGCTGGTCTGTTCGGTTGTCTCCCAGCGGGCGTTGAGGTTCGGAATCGTCGAGAGATAGGTTCCCTGCACGAGCTGGTCGAGATTCTGACCGAAGATCATCGAATAACGATAGTTGAGCAGTTCGACGTCGGCCACATTGTTCGGATAGAGGTCCACGTTGCCGACACGTCCCCATCCGGCGCGGAGTTTGATCAGGTTGAAGGTCTTGGCGAGACCCGAGTTGCGGAAGAACTTCTCCGAGGAGATTTTCCACGAACCCGAAACCGAGGGGAACCAGTCGTAGTTCTTCGTGGAGGGAAGTTTCGACGACGCGTCGCGACGGATGCTGCCGACCAGGAAGTAGCGGTCGTCGAACGAATATCCGATACGACCCAGGAACGAAGCCATTGCATATTCATAAATATACTCCTGCGGATGGGTGTCGGTCCAGTTGTCGGCCTGTCCCCAGAGCAACTGGTCCTCCGACTCCGAAGCGTAGAGTTTCGAGTAGAGCTGACGCTCGCGCGTACGCTTGAAATCGGCGGTGAAGCCGGCCATGGCGCTGATGTGGTGGCGGCCGAAGACCTGGGCATACGAAACGGTGGTCTCCGAGAGCCAGTGGCGATCGCGATAGAAGAACTGTTCGCGGTGGTTCTCGCTGCGCTGCAGACCGCGTTCCGTCATCTTGGGATAGAATTCGTCGGACTCCTTGTTGCGCAGGTCGGCCGTGAAGTCGGACTTGATGGTCAGTGACGAGATCGGCTTGATTTCGACCGTGGTGGTCGAGAAGATCTTGTTTTCAGGATAGAGGCGGTGCAGACGCTCGAGGTAGGCAACCGGGTTATAGAGCAGCGGCGTACCGCTCACGTTCGCCCACTTCGGGGTCGTACCTCCGTAATACCGGTTACCCTTTTCGTCGAGGGCGTAGGAACCGTCCTCGTTCATCTCGTAGACCGTGGCCGAACGGGGATACCAGACGGCTCCCATAATAGGGCCCTGATGGCTCGTATCGACATTACCCTGTCCGTTGGAGACCACGAACGAGGCGCGCTCGGAGATTTTCAGCCACTTGGCCAGTTTGAAATCGGTCTGCAACTTGCCGTTGAAGCTCTCGCTGTAGGTATTCAGCAACACACCGTCCTTCTTGTCGTATGAGAGCGAGAAGATCGACTGCACGGTCTCCGTACCGCCGGTGATCGAAGCGGCATAATGCTGTGTGAAACCCGTGCGGAAGATTTCATCGAGCCAGTCCGTGCGGGTCACGTTGCCCCACGGATAGATGCTCGGATCGGCGGCACTCGGCAACTGGCTTCCGGGGGTGTTCTCCACGGCCTTGGCCCAAACCTCATTGTACTGTTCGGCCGTCAGCATCGTAGGCAGATTGGTCACCTTCTCGAAGCCGAGCGAAACATTGGCGCTGACGCGGATCTTTCCGCTCTGGGCCTTTTTGGTCGTGATCAGAATGACACCGCTCGATCCGACCGATGCACCGTAGATGGCGGCCGAAGCGGCATCCTTGAGAACCGTCACCGACTCGACATCCTCGACCATATAGGGGGCGTTGGGCACACCGTCGACCACCACGAGCACGCCGTCACCCGACGTCGGGTCATCGTCGTTGCCCTTCGATCCGCGGCCGCGGATCGAGAACGAGGCGGGTTTCATCGGGTCGCCGGCCTGCTGAATGGTCACACCGGGCAAGCGGCCCTGCAGCATCGTTGCCAGATTCGCCGAACGGCTCTTGGCCACATCGTCGAGTTTGACGGTGGTCACGGCCATCGAGAGGTCCTCCTTGCGCTGCGAGCCGTAACCGATGGCCACGACTTCACCAATCATCAGGGCGTCTTCGGCCATCACCACGTCGATTTGCGTACGGTTCATCACCTGAATGCTCTGCGGCTTGTATCCGATGAACGAGAAATCGAGCGTAGCATTGCCGTCCACCGAGATGGAATAACGACCCTCGGCATCGGTCGTAACACCATTGGTTGTCCCCTTTTCGATCACCGAAGCGCCGATCAGCGGATTCTGACCCGTATCGGTCAAACGCCCCGAAACCGTCAATCGGTCCTGGGCCTCAACCGGAAGCATGAGCATGCCCGACAGCAGACTCATCAGAAGAACACGGAAGAATCTCCATCTCTTCTCTGAAATTGTCGAATTCATTTCCATAAAGTTAAGGTTAAGGTTGTATACGAATTAAGAGAGTGCGTGTGTTTGGGCTGGCTTATTTTTTAAAATATTTTAAATTACGCCCCTTCCGACAAGATATATTCCGATCATGCGAATGCCGATATTCAAAATTATACATTCTGTTGTTGGAAAGAGGCGCATTTTACGTAATATAATCCTCGAATTGCGCAGATGTGCGATACGAGATATCGAATCAGGATTCAGTCATCAATACCATGACGGGCATATCGGTAACCCGCCGCGTCGTAAATCCGGATCAAACGCCTCAGTCGCCGGCGATAATCGTCATAATTTTTCCGATCGAGACTCCAGCCCACCTCCGCCAGCGCACTCAACCGCGGGAGCAGCATGTACTGCGCCTGATCGAAATCAGGGATGTATTCGGTCCAGAGATTGGCCTGTACGCCGAGTACACAACACCTTTCACCGGCATCGAGGCCTTCGAGCGGATCAAAGGCATAGACGCGTTCGAGCGGCAGGAAGCCACCCCAGGCCAGAGGTTCAGAGTCGGTATCCTCCGTCTGATAATAGTCGAAATAGCAGTAGGTCGAGGGAGACATGACGACACGATTCCCCTGCCGGGCGGCCCTCACACCGCCCTCGGTACCTCGCCACGACATCACCACGGCCGTCGGGGTGACCCCTCCTTCGAGGATCTCGTCCCAGCCGATCAACTGTCGGCCGTGAGCCTGCAGGAAGCGTTCGACACGTGCCGTGGCATAACCCTGCAGACCGCGCAGATCGGAAATTTCCTCCGTCCGCATCCGTTCGCGGCAGTGCGGACAACCGGCCCACATCTTCGTCGGGCACTCGTCGCCGCCAATATGGATCCACTCCGAGGGAAAGAGTTCCATCACCTCGTCAAGGACCCCTTCGATGAACTCGAAGGTCGATTCGCGTCCGGGACAGAAGACCCGATCGTCGATGTCCCACGTCTGGCGCACCTCATAGCGTTCGCCCGTGCAGCTCAGCCACGGATACGAAGCCAGTGCCGCCACGGCATGGCCCGGGAACTCGATCTCGGGGATCACCGTGATGAAGCGGCGCGCGGCATACTCCACCACCTCGCGGATCTGCTCCTGCGTATAGTAACCGCCATAGGGAGTCTCGTCATAACGGCACGTCTCGTCGTATTCGCCGCCGGGATCCTTGCCGATGAGCGTACGCCTGCGAACCGATCCGACACGGGTCAATTCGGGATACCGGCGAATCTCGATGCGCCACCCCTGGTCGTCGGTCAGATGCCAGTGGAAGACGTTCATCTTGTGCAGAGCCATCAGATCGAGCGTGCGCTTCACCTCGTCGACCGTGAAGAAATGGCGGGCCACATCGAGCATCAAACCCCGATAAGCCATCGCAGGGCGGTCGACGATCACCACCGTCGGGATCTCCACCGTGCGCACCCGGCTTTCCGGATCGAGTGCCCCGGAAGGAAGCAGCTGCCGCAGGGTCTGCACCGCGTAGAAGGCTCCGGCGGCAGCGCCCGAGAGGATCCGGATCCCGTCATGCGTCACCTCAAGGCGGTAGGCCTCATCCGCAAGCGTGTCGCAGCATTCGAAGCGAATGCCGCCCCGCACCGGCAGACGTCGGACCCGGGTCAGCGGATGTTGGAAGCAGGGGGTCAGCACCTCGTCGAGAGCTTCGCCCACGGCCTCGTAACCCGCCTCGTCAGGCAGCAGGCAGGGCATCCGCTCCGTCAGGTGGAAGCTCCCCTCCCCCTCAACGACCGTCTCCGGGCATGGAACCACCGCCACGGGTCGCTCCGCCTCCAGGCGCCGGCCGCAGGAAGAGACCAGAAGCAGGATCGAAGCGACGAATCCCGCGACGGTCAAAGCCCCCGCAAATCGCCGCAAACCTCCTCTTCCGCGGCTTTGTCCATCCCTATTCATCACAGGCCGAGGCCCCCAACAGGCCGATATTCTCGATCTTCGAACAACGGATCCGCACCTTCTCCACCGTTTTCGGATAGGGGAAGTTCTTCAATTCGTCGTACATCGCTTCGCTGAAGAAGTCGAAAGCGTGAGCAATGCTTCCCCCGAAGACGATCGCCTCGGGATCATAGGCATAGAGCACCACCATCACAAGCCGCCCGACATGTGTGCCGAACTCCTTCCACAACGCCACGGCCTGCGCATCCCCCGCCACAGCCTGGTCATACGCCTCCCGGCCCGTTGTACCACGGCCGACAAAGAAGCGGCTGCTGCAATAGTATTCGTAGTCGCGGTCCAGATAGGGGATACTCCCGATCTCGCCCGCACCGGTATTGTTGCCGCAGTAGAGCCGCTCGTCGATCACCACGCCCGCACCCACGCCCGTGCCGAGCGCCACGCAGACCACATTGCGGAATCCCCGAGCCTCGCCGTAACGGCATACGCCCAGCGCAAAGCAGTTGCAGTCGTTGTTCACGTGGACCGGAATCCCGAAGCGGCGTTCGAGCAACTCCTTGAGCGGCACCTCCCGCCACGAGGGGATGCCGACGACGTTGTAGACGACGCCGCGCGCGGCGTCGACCACCGACGGAACCCCGATTCCGATGTGCGTCACCTCGGGAACAATCAACGATTCGATGAGCGAAACGATGTGTGCCACAACCCCCTCTTCGGGGCGGTCGGACTTGCAGGGTTCGCACACCATGCGCACGACAGCCCCCTGGTCGTTCACCAGTCCGACACGGACATTCGTACCGCCCAAATCAACTCCTATTCTCATTTTCGAACAATTATTTTTTATCTGATTTTCATAATCTTGCCTTCCACAACCCGAACATGGTCGACTACCCGGCCGTCGTCCTCGCGAATCCAGCTCACGAAGCCATGGTCTCCCTCGTGCAGCTCGATCATGCGGACTCCGGGCCGCAGGTTGTTGTAGGTCGTATTGTCGCCCGAATAGCGGCCGTAACCGAGACAGATGCCCTTTTCGATCACCAGATAGTCGATATCGTGATCGTGGCCCACGAAGGTACCCAGGATGCTCCGGCTCTCGACCATGGCGGCAAACATGCCGGGATTCAAGGCGCCGGGACACTCCTCCTCGGCAGCCCGCCCGATGCGGGGATTGTCGGGATTGCGCCACGCCGCGACATATTCGGGCAGTGCAATGTGGAAGAAAGCCAGCGCCGGAAGCGGTTCGCCGTTGTTCTCCCGCGTACGGCGGTCGCAACAGCCGCGCAGCCAGTCGATCTGCCGGCGGTCGAACCAGCCGTAGCCCTCCACCCCCTCGACAGTCGAATAGTCGTGTGAATCGAGGCAGTACAAGGCCGCCGCCACCCGTTCCGAGGCTGCGCCGCCGACCGTCAGCTCGACATCGGCCAGTTCACCCCCGTCGTTCAGCGTATTGAGGCTCCCCGAGGCTGAAGTGACCATCCGGGCAATCTCCCGACGCGACAAATCCTGCTCGGCATCATGG
>CALUKK010000121.1 GCA_944321205.1 uncultured Alistipes sp. | reverse complement strand
TTGATCAGCTTAATCTCCATAGGCGTGCGTTTCGATTGGTGTGTTGCAAAAATAGGGATAAAATTTGCAACATGCAAGTGCAAACGTTACAAATACGTTGCAAAAACGCGCCTCGAAGGGAGATTTGAGAATTCGGAAAATTTTTCTCTGTGTCGCTGTAAATTGCTGATTATTAGTGTTTTTATTCTTCGATTTTCCGAATTTTGCTTCGTTAAGTTACTTTCCGATGCAGAATTTTGAAAAGATATTTCCCAGAACTTCGTCCGGAGCGATGGCACCGCGTCCCGTGATCTCGCCCAGGTGGCGGATCACCGGCCGGATCTCCTCGCTCAGCAGGTCGGCCGGAAGTCCTTCGTCCAGCCCCCGCAGCGCCCGGCCCAACGACTCCCGGGCCGCCGTCAGCGCCTCGTAGTGGCGGCTGTTCGAGACAACCGGATCCCCGTGGTACAACCTCTCGGTATCCACCGCCTCGCGCAACGCCCGGCATAACTCATCAATTCCTTCGCCGCGTTTGGCCGAAATGCCGAGTGCCCCTTCCGGCAGCCGGAATCCTGTCGGTGCCGCATCCAGTTTGTTGTAGATAGTCAGTATCCGTTGATCGGGTCGGATTTCGATCTCCGTGTCGGCTTTGTCTCTCTCCTCGGCGGTCTGCGCATCGATCAACCGGAGGATGATCTGCGCCCGGCGGATCGAAGCTTTCGTACGTTCGATGCCCATCTGCTCCAGCCGGTCGCCCGTCGTGCGGATCCCCGCCGTGTCGAGAAAGCGGAACAGGACCCCGCCGATGTTGGCCCGCTCCTCGATGACGTCGCGTGTCGTACCGGCAATCTCCGAGACCATCGCCCGCTCCTCGTTCAGCAACCGGTTCAACAGCGTCGACTTCCCGACGTTCGGAGCCCCGACAATCGCCACGGCAACTCCCTCCTTGATGGCATTACCCAGCGCAAAGGAGCTCCGCAGCCGGTCGATCTCCCGCCCGATCTGTTCCATCGTTTCGCGCAGCGCCTGCCGGTCGGCAAACTCCACATCCTCCTCCGAGAAGTCCAGTTCGAGTTCCAACAGCGAGGTGAGGTGCAGCAATTGGTCACGGAGCCCCTCCAGCTCTTCGGAGTAGCCGCCGCGCATTTGGTTCGAGGCCAGGGCATGGGCGGCTTGTGTCGACGAGGCGATCAGATCGGCCACAGCCTCGGCCTGCGACAGGTCGAGCTTCCCGGCCAGATAGGCCCGGATCGTATATTCGCCCGGCTGGGCCATACGGCCCCCGGCGGCAATCAGCAGCCGGAGAATCTCGGAGACGATGTACGGGGAGCCGTGGCACGAGATCTCGACCGAATCCTCGCCCGTATAGGAGTGCGGTGCCCGGAAGACCGTGGCCAGCACATCGTCCACCACCCGTTCGTCGTCCATGATGCGGCCGTAGTGGACCGTATTGGCTGCAGCCCCGGCGAGCGGCCGGCGCCCCCGGAAGATGCGGTCGCAGACCGCCAGTGCCTCGTCGCCGCTCACACGGACCAGGGCAATGGCTCCCCCCGGTGCCGTGGCGGGGGCGACGATGGTATCATGATCGGAAATCATTATCTTCCTTCGATCCGGAGGCGTTGCCCGATCCGGAGTTTATGAGCGTTCTTGATGTTGTTCCAACGCATCAGCTGGGTCGTTGTCACGCGGTAACGACGGGCGATGGCCCCCAGCGTGTCGCCCTTCTTGACCACGTAGATCGTACCGCTGCGCTCCAGTCTCTTCTTGTCGATGTTTGCCGGGTTGATATACTCCTTCAGGTACATCGAGTCTTTGGCCCGGATCTCCGGCTCGTGGGCGATGTACTGGGCGACGCTGCGCTGCGGAAGAACCAGCGTATAGCTTTTCGTGGTGGCCGGGATGATGTCCAGCTTGTATTGCGGATTGAGCTGGCGCAATGTCTCCAGCGGCAGATCGATGGTCGACGAGATCTGGTTCAGGTGCATCAACCGGTTGACATGCAACGTATCGACCGATAACGGAATGGGGGCCTCGGTGGGTTCGATTCCGTGAAGCTGGGGATAGGCATAGGCGTAGGTCGCACCGATGAAGGCCGGGACATAACCGCGGGTTTCGCGCGGCAGGTAATCGTAGATCTCCCAGAAGGTCTTGCCTCCCGAACGCGCCAGGGCCTTGTTGACATTGCCCGGGCCGCAGTTGTAGGCCGCAATGGCCAGTGTCCAGTCGTTGTAGATGGCGTAGAGATCCTTCAGGAAACGACAGGCGGCAGCTGTCGAACGGGCCGGATCGCGGCGTTCGTCGACCAGCGAATTGATCTCCAGCCCGTAACTCTTCCCCGTGGTGGGCATGAATTGCCACAAACCCACGGCGCCCATCGGCGAGACGGCCGTCGGTGAGAGGGCCGATTCGATGATCGGCAGCGCGCGCAGTTCGACCGGAAGCCCCTCGCGGAGCAACTCCTCCTCGATGATCGGGAAATAATATTGTGACATGCCCAGAATCCGGCTGATCGTCCCCGAACGCGGATCGACATAGCGGTTGATGTACCCCTTGACAATCGAATTGAAGGGCAGTTGGATCGGAGAGGCCAGATTGCGCAGCCGCTGCATGTAGATCGAGTCGGGAGTTTGATCGGCTACGACCGTGGTATCCTCCAGCACGTAGCCCCGGAAGAACTCTTCATAGGCATCCAGCCGCTGCCGTTCGCGCCATTCGGCCAGCAGCGAATCGGCCTGTTCGGCAGTCAGTCCCAGGGTGATGTCATTGATCGGGGGTTGTTCGACCGGTTCGGGACCCGCCATCTGCGCGGGTTCCGGACAGACCGTACGGGGCGTATCCGCTACCGGGACGGCAGAGGTCTGTTCGGTGTCGTTCTTTTTCGAGCGTCTCTTCTTGCGGGGGCTGCGGTCCAGGGCCGATGCCGGAACGGCCATGACCAGCAACAGGGTAAATATCAGGAGTTTTTTCATCATCTAAAAGTTCAGGCTCAGATTGAATCCGAAGACCGGACGGTTGCCTTGCAGCGTGGGAACATAGGTATAGTCGACCAACGGCTCGAGATTCATCGACAGATCGTCCGAGATGTCGTAGTCCTTCAGATGGGCATCGACATGGGCGTCGATGATCTGCAACACGTAAAGCGCTCCGGTGAGGATGATACACAGGTCGCGGTTGCGGCGGTAGTTGTCCCGGAGATTCTTGATGAAGTCGGCCGAATAGCGTCCGCGGAATTCATCCGTCGGACCGTTCGGATAGTTTTCGGGGTGCTGTTCGTAGTCGGCCAGCAGGTTGTAGGCCTTTTTGAATCGTTGGAAGCCGCGGTTGTTCCAGTCGATACAGTAGATCATCGAGGCGAAACCTCCCACGACGAACGGTACCTTCCAATAACTGCGGTTGTAGACCTGCCCCGCTCCGGGGAAGATGCAGGCCAGCGTGGTGGCCTTTTTGACCGCCGAGACCTCGTTGGTCTTGTAGCTTACGGCGGCATCCCCGATGAAATAGATGTATGAGGCGATGGTGATTCCCAGATAGAGCTGCCGGCGGGTGTTGCTGCGGATCATCTTCGTCTGCAGGGCGTCGAGTTCGGGCGTGCGCGAGAGGCTGACGTTCGTATAGGAGTCGTACTGGCGCCGAAGGGGCTTGTAGGTTTTGTTTTCGTGGATGTAGAGGCCCAGTCCGGTGCCGACCAGTCCGTAGAGGATCGGCAGTTTCCAGTACTGCTTGTTGTACACCTGTCCGTATCCGGGCAACACGGTCGAGATCCAGCACACCTTCGAGAGCGACATCGAGTCGCTCATGAACCAGCCTTTTTTAAGGACCTTGCGTTTGGTGGTGGTGTCGATGCCTTGCAGCGCCGCCTCGTAACGGGCCAATGCCACGGAGTCCAGCATGCGCAGGTCATCGGTGCGCAGGGCTGCGACGGCCGCCGAATCGGCCGCATAGTCGATCCGTTGGGCCGAATCGATGCGCAGGGCGAGTTCCGCCAGGCGGATCGAGTCACGTTGGGCCCTGAGCGAATCCGGTTTCTGGAACATGCCGCCGCGCACGATGCTGCGGGCACTGCGCGGAAGTTGGGCCCGGACGGTGTGCGTTCCCGCGACGACCGTTACGGCGAGCAACAGGAGAAACCGGATCTTCACCATGGTTTCAACGCTTTTTAGGGATGTTTGGCAAACCGTTCGATAAAACGTTCGATGTCGCGGTCGTCGTTGAAGCCGATGACGATCTTGCCGCCGCCGTTTTTCGAGCGTTTGATCGAAATATCCTCCGAGAAGTAGTTCTCAAGCTGTTCGACCAGCCGCGAATAGCTTTCGGGATACTCCTCGTCCTCCACATTCTGTGCCTCTTTGGCCGGAGCCTCGGTCAGGGTCCGTACCAACTCCTCGACCTGACGCACCGAGAGCCCCTTCTTGATGCAGCGTTTGAGCACGCGCAACTGTTGTTCGGCGGGGGCGCCGGCAATGGCCTTGGCGTGGCCCATGGAGATGAGGCCCTCTTTCAGGGCAAGCTGCACCTCGTCGGGGAGTTTGAGCAGGCGCAGGTAGTTCGAGACCGAGGATCGTTTTTTGCCCACCTTTTCCGAAAGGGCATCCTGCGTGAGGTGGCATTCGTCGATGAGCCGTTGCATGCCCAGGGCGATTTCGATGGCGTTGAGGTCCTGCCGCTGGATGTTCTCGACCAGGGCCATGGCATGGAGATTCTCGTCATCGACTTCGCGGATGTAGGCCGGCAGGCTCTTCAGATCGGCACGCTGGGCCGCCCGCCAGCGGCGTTCTCCGCTGATGATGATGTATTTCCCGTTGTCGGCTCTCTTCACCGTCACGGGCTGGATAACCCCCAACTGACGGATCGAATCGGCCAGTTCGTCGAGTGCCTCCTCGTCAAACTGCGTCCGCGGCTGTGTGGGGTTGGGGATGATGTCGGCGATCTCGATCTCGGCCATCTGGCTCATGGGCTTGAGTTTCACGTCGATGTTCTCGCTGCCGAAAATCGCGTCGAGCCCCCGGCCTAATCCCTTCTGTGGTTTCATAGCTTTGTTCTTTTATATCGGTGCGGAGCGGGCGGATTGTCGGGCGGATCTTCTCCCTTGTCGGGAGCGGAGCCCGCACCCCCCCCCCTCCGGATCAGTTGCGTTTCTTGCGGTTGCGCTTCAGGAATTCGCGGGCCAGGTTGAGGTAGTTCTCCGACCCGACGGCCCCGGCATCGTACAGCATGACGGGTTTTCCATGCGAGGGTGCCTCTCCCAAACGGATATTGCGTTGGATTATTGTGTCGTAGGCCAGCTCCCCGAAGTGTTCGCGAACCTCGGTGACGACCTGGTTGTTCAGCCGGTTGCGCATGTACATCGTCAGCAGGAAGCCTTCGATGTCGAGGGCGGGGTTGAGGCTCGATTTGACCTTGCGGATGGTGTTGAGCAACTTGGAGAGCCCCTCGAGGGCGAGGTATTCGCACTGCACGGGGATCAGCACCGTATCGGCTGCGGTGAGGATGTTGACCGTGGTATAGCCCAACGACGGGGAACAGTCGATGAAGATATAGTCGAAACGTTCGCGCACGGAGTCGACGATGCGTTTCATGACGAAGTGGGCATTCTCCATCTTCGGCAGCTCGGTGTCGGCGGCCACCAGGTCGATCGACGAGGGCAGGATCCAAAGGTTCTTGACATCGGGGCTGCGAAGGATGACCTCTTCGGGCTGTTTCTGCCCCGAGAGGCATTCATAGATTCCTTCGAGGTTGATGTCGAAGCCCAGCCCCGAGGTGGCGTTGGCCTGCGGATCGGCATCCAACAGCAACACTTTTTTTTTTTGTTTTGCCAGCGAAGCCGCCAGATCGATGGCAATGGTGGTCTTTCCCACGCCGCCCTTCTGGTTGGCCAAAGCGATAACCTTTCCCATTTTTCAGATACGGTTTGTAAGCAGGCAAATTTACGCAAATAATATGGCCCGTGCAAATCCCGGAGGGAGCTTTTCGCAAAATGGCCCTTGCAGCGGGGTGTGGCGCCGTCTTGGCCCCGGAGGTCAAGATTTTCGGGTCCGCGGGGTCTCATAATCGAATTTTTCGTATCTTTGGAGGCTGCTATGCCGGGGAGCGGGATCCGGCATTCCGCCCTGTCGCCCGGCCGGCGAAACCGGGGCCGGAGTGCCGCCCGAAACGGATAAGACCCCGGGAAGCAATTCGTTATGAGTGACAAGAAGGAACAGGCTCAAGAGAAGGAACAGCCTCAAGAGGAACCCGTACGGGAGAGTCCCGGGCGGGAGACCGTACCGGCGGCATCCGGCAACAACCGCTTCCCGACCTTCGGGGATCTGCTGGCCATGCTGGGAATCGCCTTTGCGGCCCAGATCCTGGTCGGGATTCTGGGGCGAATCGTCCTGGCGGCGCTCGGCTCCGGAACTCCGGACCCGGTAACGGCCCCGGACGTTGTGGGGAAGACGACGGCCGTGCTCTATCTCGTCTCGATGGGGGTGACGCTGGCCGCCGTACTCTATTATCGACACGTGCGCGGAGGCCGCGGCCCGTGGGCCCGTTTTTCGATACGGGGACTCAATCCGATGCTGCTGCTCTGGACCTTCGTGCTGATTTTTGCCGTAGGGATCGCCCTTGAGCCGCTTCTGCGGATCCTGCCCGACTTTTCGCTCGACGTCGGCCGCGGTTTCTGGACGCTGCTGTCGCTGGTCGTCTTTGCTCCGGTTTTCGAGGAGCTGCTCTGTCGCGGCGTGGTGCTGGGCAGTCTGCGCGCACGTTACGGCGTGACGGTGGCCTGGCTCGTTTCGTCGCTCTTCTTCGGAGTGCTGCACGTGCAGCCCGTGCAGGTTGTCAGCGCCACGGTCGTGGGGCTGATCCTCGGATACGTCTGCCTGGCCACCGATTCGCTCTGGCCCTCGATGATCCTCCATGCCCTGAACAATGCCGCGGCCTATCTGCTGATGATCCTCTTCGGGGCCCCCGGAGACAACGCCTCGACGTTGCTGATCGATCTGGTGGAGAACAGAACCCTCTATGGCGTAATCTATGGTGCGGCGGTGATCCTCTCCGCCCTTTCGGGGTGGATGATGGTCCGGACGCTGCGCCGCATGAAACCAACGGAGAAAAATCCCCTCGAGGCGTAATATTCCACCCGGAAAGTGCGTTACTTACGAGTAAAAACCCTATCTTTGCCCTTTGGATGATGAATTGGCGAGCGAAAATAACGGTCGCGGTCGGTGTGCTGCTCCTGGCGGGTTGCCGGGAGTTGCCTCGTTATTTTGCCAGCGATACGACCATTGCGCGGGCCGGAGGCAAGGAGTTGCGCCTGCGGGATGTCCGCTCGGTGGTCCCCAAAGGACTCTCGGGGGAGGACAGCGTGGCCTTCATGAAACTCTATGTCGACCGCTGGATCGTCAAGCAGCTCAAACTCGAAGAGGCCGAGACCCTCTTCTCCTCCTCGGCGGGCGATATCGACAAGATGGTCGAGGAGTATCGTCAGGCGCTGCTGATCCGCCAGCTCGATCAGCACTACGTCGACCGGTCGATCGACACGCTCTTTACCGAAGAGGAGATCACGGCCTATTATAACGCGCACAAGTCGGATTTCAAACTCGACCGTACGATCGTCAAGGGGCGTATCGTACAGTTCGGGGCCGGCTATCGGCAGGCCGCCAAACTCAAGACCCTGATGGCCTCGAAATCGAAGACCCAGCAGCAGGACTTCAGCGACATCTGCGAGAAAAACAACTTTACGGTCAGTGATTTTCGCGAGCAGTGGATCGACTTTCCCGAGTTCTTGAGCTATCTTCCGACGCTGCGGTCGCAGAATTATGACTCGGTATTGGCTTCGACGGCCGTGCAGGAGATGCGTGACAGCCACTGGCGCTACTATTTCCAGATCGATGCCGTGATGCGTGTGGGCGAGCCGATTCCGCTCGAGCGCCTGCGGAGCAACATCCGCCGCATCCTCTTCAACCAGCGCAAGGGCGAGATCATCCGCCAGCATGAGGAGGAGTTGCTCCAGCATGCCGAGGAGAACGGCGAGGTGAAGATCTTCGGGGGGAAACGGGGCTTGCAGGAGCCCGCGTCGCTGGAGTCCGCAAACGATGAAAACAAAAGCTAAACGATAACAAGAAACCAGAACACAAGATGTTGAAAAAAGGGATATTGGCCGTGGTGATGGCGCTGATGTTCGCAGGCGTCGTGGCCCAAAAACGCGAGGTGATGCTCGACAAGGTGGTCGCCGTGGTGGGCGGTTCGTCGATCCTCTACTCCGACGTGGATCAGTACGCGCGACAGTTGGTCGAACAGCGCCGTCAGGAGGGTTACACCTCGGACCGCGATCCGATGAACGAGGCTCTCGAAGCTCTTCTGACCCAGAAGTTGCTCTACAACCAGGCGCAGATCGACTCCGTGGCGATCAACGACGGAGACATCATGTCACGTGTCGAGGAGCAGGTTCAGCAGATGGTCGCCATGGAGGGGTCGATCCCCGCCCTGGAGGCCAAGCACCACATGCCGATCTTCAATATCCGCGAAATCATGCGTCAGCGTTACGAGGAGCAGGCCTATGCCCAGTCGATGCAGAGCGAGGTGGTGAACAAGGTTTCGGTCATCCCCGGGGAGGTTGAACGCTTCTACAAGTCGATCTCCAAGGACAGCCTTCCGACCATTGCCGATCAGTATGTCTATGCGCAGATCACCAAGTTCCCCAAGTCGATGACGGCGGCCAAGCAACGGACCCGGGAACGGCTGCTCGACATGCGCGAGCGGGTCATCACGGGGAGCGCGAAGTTCGAGAATCTTGCACGGATGTATTCCCAGGACGGTACGGCCATGCGGGGCGGGGAGATGGATCCTTCGCCGCTGGCCAGTCTCGATCAGTCGTTTGCCGCGGCGCTGGAAAACATGAAACCCGGCCAGATCTCCGAGGTGGTGGAGTCGCAGTTCGGATTCCATATCATCCAGATGCTCGACAAACGCGGGCAACTCTACCATTTCCGGCACATACTCTTGCGTCCGGTCTACACGTCGGAGGAGTTGGGCGAGTCGCTGAATCTGCTGGACAGCATCGCCGATCTGATCCACAAGGATTCGATCACCTTCGAGAAGGCGGCCCTGAAGTATTCCGACGATGCCTCGTCGAAGATGAACGGCGGTATCGTTTCGAACCACGACATTCTGGAGCGTTTCAACGCCTTCGATGCCAAGCTGACGGTCACGAAGTTCCTCAAGGAGGATTTCGGACGTTTCAAGAGTCTGGATGATTACAATGCCTTGCGGCAGTTGAAACCCGGGGAGGTCTCCCAGGCTTATCTGACCGAGGACATGCTCGGCAACCAGATGGCCAAGATCGTCAAGCTGGTGGAGGTGATCCCGACGCATACGGCCTCGCTCAACGAGGATTATCTCCGTCTGGAGGAGATGGCCCTGCAGGACAAGCAGGAGAAGGTCTTCAAGGAGTGGCTTTCGAAGAAGATCGATGCCATGTATGTCTACATCAGCCCTGAATTCCGCAACGGGGAGTTCGAAAACAAACATTGGGTGAAATAGATCGTGCGCAGGCTCGGATCCATAGCCGCCGTGGTATTGGCCGTCGTTGCCGTGACGGCGCGCAGCGGCATGCAGGCACCCGAACAGCCCGAGGGCGAGAAGAAACTCATCGACTTGAAATCGGATCTGATGGGCCCCGTGGCTCCGGGGGATTCGGTGGTTTTTCTGGTGGGGAACTTTGCCGCACAGCACAACGGTGCCGTCATTACCTGTGATTCGGCGGTGCGTTATTCGGACATGCGCATCGAGTTCTTCGGCAACGTGCTCATCAACAAGAATACGACCTATATCTACGGCGATCGGGCCGAATACGACGGCAACGTGAACGAAGCACGGGTCTATTCGGATATCGTGAAGGTGGTCGACGGCGATGCCACGCTCTACACCTACAAATTCCTCTTCAACACGAAGACCAATGTCGGGGAGTTTGCCGAAGGGGGCGTGTTGACCAACCGGGAGAGCCTGCTGGAGTCGGTTCGCGGCTACTACTATGCCGATACGAAGGAGCTGGTGGCCGTGGATCAGGTTGAGATGCGCAACGAGGAGTATGAGCTCAAGGGCGATTCGGTGGTCTACAACATGGCTACGGACAACGCCTACTTCTTCGAACGGACGAACATCTGGAATCGTGACGGCGATTACCTTTATGCCGACCGGGGCTCCTATGAAAAGCTCGATACGCTCTACATCATCACGCGCAACGGCTATATTCTGACCGAGAAGCAGGAGATCTGGAGTGACAGCATCGACTACTATCGCGCAAAGGATCATGTCATCATGCGTCACGATCTGCAGCTGGACGATACGGAACACAAGGCGATCGGATTCGGGGATTACGGTGAATACTGGAAGGATCCCGGAAATGCCTTTCTGACACGTCGTCCGGCGGTGGTGAGCTACGATCTCTCGCAGGGTGACTCGCTCTTCATGCGGGCCGATACGATGTATCTCTTCACGATCAACGAGGCCCGGGAGCGCCGGGAGGCCGAAGCGGCAGCTGCCCGGGCGCTGGCGGATTCGCTGGCTCGGACGAGGCGCGATTCGCTGCTTCTGGCCGGGGCGGATTCGTTGTCCGCCGGGCCCTCGATGGCCGATTCGTTGCGGCGTCGGCCGCAGCTTGATTCGCTCGGGCGTCCCGTTCCTCCGGCTCTTCAGGATGCGGAGGTGACGGCACAACGTGATTCGACGGGTTTGGTCGGTGCGGCCGATTCGTTGGGAAGGGGTGGTGTTGATTCTCTCGCTGCGCAACCCGTGAATCCGCTCGATACGCTGGTCGGTGATGCCCGCAAGGCCTACCTCAAGGAGCAGGCCCGTAAGGCCAAAGAGGCAGAGAAGATTGCTAAGGCCAAGGCCAAGAAGGAGCTGCTGGCACAGATTGCGGCCAAGCGGCAGGAGAAGACGACGGCCAAACTGCTGGCTCAGAAGGAGCGTGAGGAGGCCCGTCTGAAGGCCCAGCGTCTGAAGGCCGAGTCGAAACTTCGGGCACGTCAGGCCCGGGCTGCGCGCAAGGGCAAACTCAAACCGATTGATCCGGGGGATCTGGCGGCTTTGCAGGAGCTTCAGAAGCAGATCGACCGCAACATTCGGGAGCAGGATTCGCTGATGATGCTCATGTCCGATTCGCTGGCGGCGGCGGATTCGATTGCCATGGCCATTGCGGCGGATTCGATCGATTCGCTGGCCGTGCCGGCGGACTCGATCTATCGATTGATGAAGGGCTTCCGGGATGTGCGCATGTACCGGTCGGATTTCCAGGCCGTGTGTGACTCGATGACGGCCATCAGTACCGATTCGACGATTCACCTCTATATCAATCCCGTGTTGTGGAATCAGTCCAATCAGATCACCTCCGATGTGATGGACATCTATACGGCCAACCAGCAGATTACGCATGCGGAGTTTGTCGGCAGCCCGATGATGGTGTCCCAGCTCGATACCGTACATTACAACCAGGTGGCCGGCAAGGAGATGACGGCCTGGTTCCGGAACAATGAGATCTATCGGGACGACGTGAACGGCAATGCGCAGACGATCTACTACATGCAGGATGGAGAACCTCCCCAGATCACGGGCATGGGTGTTATCGAGAGTGGCGACTGCTCGTTCTATATCGAGGACAAGCAGGTCATATCGATCGTCTATCGCAAGGATCCGGTCTGGAACATCTATCCTCTGGAGAAGATTCCGGTCGATCAGGATCTCTACCTGAAGGGCTTCAAGTGGGAGGGGGCCCGGCGTCCGACCCAGCAGGATGTCTTCGATCGGACGATCCGCCCCTCGCAACGGGAGATGAGATCCCGGTTGCCGCATCCGACCTTCCCCTTGCAGCAGGCTCTGGAGCAGCGCAAGAAACTCTATATCGAGCAACGTCGTTGGAGCGATCGCAACGATCTGGTGGATCCCGCGACCGTGGAATGGATGCATTCGTTGGGCTTCGAGGTGGGGCAACCGCGGGAATCGGGTCCCGAACTCTGACCGGGGGCCAGCAGCCGAGGAGCCGATAACCGGAAGCAGGGAAGCAAGGGATCATATGGCCGTTAACCGGTGACAGTAACCGGGCCGGCGACCGGAAGCAGGGAATCGGGAGCCAAAAGCCGGGACCGGAGTTGGGATCTGGAGCCGGGACTGTAAAGACCGGAGACCGTGTGACACGGAGTAATTCCGGCCGGGCGAGGCCTTTGAGTTTGTGAAAAATTTGAAAAAAGGGCGAGGCAGAAGACGCTTTCTCCCTTTTTTCGTTACTTTTGCGCCCGGTTAATGAGTATGTTGATACGATGAAAAAGAGTTTGATTGCGCTGGCTTTCGGTACCTTGGCGCTCGGAATGTCGGAATTCGTGATGATGGGTATCCTGCCCGATATCGCCCGCAGCCTCGGAGTCTCGATCCCCGAAGCCGGACATCTGATTTCGGCCTATGCGCTGGGAGTCTGCTTCGGAGCTCCGCTCATGGTGCTGCTGGCCCGCAAACGTCCCTTGAAACAGATCCTGCTGGCCTTGACGACCTTGATCATTCTGGGCAATCTCTGCGCAGCCCTGGCTCCGAATTATTGGACGCTGTTGTTGATGCGGTTTGTCTCGGGACTGCCTCATGGCGCCTTTTTCGGTGTGGGGTCGATCGTCGCCGAGCGGGTTGCCGACAAGGAGCGCCGTGCCGAAGCCGTTTCGATCATGGTGGTCGGAATGACCATCGCCAACCTCTTCGGCGTACCGCTCGGCACCTTCATCAGCGGAGCCGTCACGTGGCGGGCCACCTTTGCCATCGTGGCGGCCTGGGGCGCCGTTGCCACGCTGCTTGTCCGACTCTGGGTGCCGGCTCTCCCGCCGCTGCCCGATACGGGCCTCAAGGGCCAGTTCCGCTTTCTGAAGCACGCCGGGCCGTGGCTGGTCCTGGCCTCGGTAATGCTCGGAAACGGCGGTATCTTCTGTTGGTACAGTTATGTCAGTCCGTTGCTGATTCATACCTCGGGATTCCAGCCCGAGCGTCTGACCCTTCTCATCATGCTGGCCGGATTCGGCATGTTCGCGGGGAATCTCATCGGCGGACATTATGCCGATCGCTTCTCGCCCGAGAAGGTCGTGCGCTGTACGCTGGCCGTGGCGACGCTGGCATTGGTCGGAATCTTCTGCGGCGCGCACATTCCGGCGCTCTCCGTAGCGTTGATGTGTGTGACGACCGGATGCCTGTTTTGTGTCTCGTCGCCCCAGCAGCTGTTGATTCTTGAAAATTCCCGCGGTGGCGAGATGCTCGGGGCTGCCCTTGTGCAGGTCGCATTCAACCTCGGGAATGCCCTGGGTGCCTATATCGGCGGACTGCCGATCGATCGGGGGCTCGGATACGAATATACGACCCTGCCCGGAGCCCTCTTTACGCTGCTGGGCATGGTTGCCGTGATGATCTACATCCATAAATATCCTCGTCATGCACAACGATAATCTGAAGGAGCTTTTTCCCGTAGTCGATGCCTCGGGCACGGTTGTCGGACGTGCCACCCGTGGAGAGTGCCACGGCGGATCGATGCTCCTGCATCCTGTGGTACACCTTCATGTCTTCAACTCCCGCGGGGAACTTTACCTGCAACATCGTCCGTTGTGGAAGGATATCCAGCCCGGACGCTGGGATACGGCCGTCGGCGGGCACGTCGACTACGGCGAGACGATCGACGAAGCTCTTCGTCGCGAAGTGCGCGAGGAGCTGGGAATCACCGATTTCCAACCCGAGCAGGTTGCGGTCTACGAATTCCGTTCGGAGCGTGAGCGGGAGTTGGTTCATGTCTATCGTACGGTCTACGACGGAGAGATCTGTCCGAGTGAGGAGCTGGACGGCGGACGTTTCTGGACGCGTTCCGAGATCCTTGCCAACCTTGGAAAAGGGATTTTCACCCCCAATTTCGAAGGCGAGGTGGCGCGAATTCTGAAATAACGGTCTCTTCGGCGCGGAAATTGCGTCGTTGAAGGGCATGCAAGCACTTCTGAAACGTTGGACGCATGCTCTGCTGGAGTGGCTGGGTGTCACGTCCTCCTCCAACGATACGATTGATCGCTGGGTGGCTTTTGCGCTCGTCGTCGTGGCGGCCGTTGTCCTTGATCTTTTTCTGCAACTGCTGGTTGTCCGCGGCATCCGGCGTCTGGTCGAGCGGACGCGTGTGAAGTGGGACGACAAACTCTTCAGCGTGTCGGTTCTCAATCGGTCGTGTCACGTGCTGATCGCCATTCTGTTGACGGCCGTTCTGCCGGTGATCTTCGACGAGCAGTCCGTCGGACGGATCGTCGTGCTGCGCATGATGCAGATCTTTATCGTCTTCACCTTTCTGCGGCTGATCAATGCTCTGCTGTGTGCGGCGTTCCATATCGTCTCGCTGCGTCCCGACTGGCAGAACAAACCCATCAAGGGGCTGCGGCAGACGGCCCAGGGCTTCTTCTCGATTGTGGCCGTCATTCTGATCGTCGCCATCCTGATCGACAAGTCGCCGGTCAAGCTGCTGACGGGACTCGGGGCCTCGGCGGCGGTGTTGATGCTGGTCTTCCGCGACAGCATCATGGGTTTCGTCTCGGGGATTCAGCTCTCGGCCAACAACATGCTGCAGGTCGGCGACTGGATCTCGGTCCCGAAGTACGGCGCCGACGGAACGGTGGAGGAGGTGTCGCTCACGACGGTCAAGATCCGCAACTGGGACAATACGCTGGTCATGTTGCCTCCCTACCTGTTGACGACGGACTCCTTCACGAACTGGCATGCCATGCAGCTTTCGGGTGGACGGCGTGTCATGCGTTCGGTGTCGATCGACATGACCAGCGTGCATTTCTGTACGCCGGAGATGCTGGCCCGTTTCCGGCGCATCGAGTTGTTGCGCGACTACATCGACCGGACGGAACAACGGATCGAGGCCTACAATGCGGCTCATGGCATCGCTCCGGGTGCCCGCAAGATCAACGGGCTGCATCAGACCAATCTGGGCGTTTTCCGGGCCTATCTGGTGCGTTATCTCGAAGTGGAGGTGCCGGTCAACAAGTCCATGACATTGATGGTGCGTCAGTTGCAGCCGACCGAGACGGGTATTCCGATTCAGCTCTACTTCTTTACCGATACGGTGGTGTGGGTGGATTATGAGGGGATTCAATCGGATGTCTTCGATCATGTGTTGGCCGTGATCCCCGAATTCGAATTGCGGGTTTTCCAGAGTCCCACGGGTTCGGACGTTGCGGCTTTGGGGGACTATCTGCAGGGGGATGAATCCGATGCCTCGCAAGCGGATTCCGCCGCGGGTCTTACTCCCGATTCCTCATCGCAGGAACCTGTGCCCGATCCCACTTCGCCGACGCCTGGTCCTGGCTCCTCTGGTCCTGGCTCCTCTGTGCCAGCCTCCTCTTCACCGGCCCCCTCTTCACCAGCCTCCTCTTCACCGGCCCCCTCTTCACCGGCCCCCTCTGCGGCCGCAGCTAAAGGGTCATCATCAGCAGGACCTGAATGATGATCACCCGCAGGAACATGCAGACGGGATATACCGTAGCGTAGGAGACCGATGGATTGTCCCCTTCGATGGTGTCATTGGCATAGTTCAGCGCCATGGGGTTGGCCATGCTTCCGCAGAGCAATCCCGAGACGGATCCGAAATCGACCTTCAGAACCCGCAGCGCAAAGAGCCCGACCAGCACCACCGGCAGGAATGTCAGCAGAAAACCTACGCCGAGCCACAGGGCCCCTTCGGGTCGCATGACCGTCTCGAAGAAGTGTGTCCCGGCATCGAGACCCAGACAGGCCAGGTACATCGAGAGCCCCAGGGCGCGGAGCATGAGGTTGGCGCTCTGTGTGGTATAGGTGATCATGTGCAGCCGGGGTCCGAACGTACCGATCAGAATGCCGACGATGATGGGCCCTCCGGCCAACCCCAGTTTGACGGGGATCGAGATTCCGGGGATCGAGACCGGGATGCTGCCCAGCGTCAGCCCGAGGATCAGCCCGACGAAGACCGAGACGAGGTTGGGTTCGTTGAGGCTCTTGACGGCATTGCCGAGGATCTTCTCGACGTTGCGGATGGCCTGGGCTTCGCCCACGACCGTCAGCCGGTCGCCCAGTTGCAGCCGCAGATCGGGCGTTGCGAGCAGTTGCACCCCCGAACGGTAGACACGGCTGATGTTGATGCCGTAGTTGTTGCGCAGGCGCAGTTGCGAGAGTTTCTTGCCGTTGATCTCGGGCCGGGTGACAAGGATCCGTTGCGAAATGAGCTGGCTGTCGACGGCATTCCAGTCGATATTCTCCTTGTTCCAGTCCTTCTGTTCCTGCTCTCCGAAGATCATTCCGAGGGCTTCGGCCTCTGCGGGGGTGGTGATGACCAGGATCACGTCGTTCTGCTGGAGGGTCTTGTCCGAGGTGGGAATCGAGACCTGCCCGTTGCGCCAGACGCGCGAGATGACGAAGTGGTGGTGGCTCTGCAGGGCGATATCATGAACGCTTTTTCCGAAGAGTGCCGGATTGGTGATGTGGTAACTGGCGATGAAGACGTTCTTGCGGTGTTCGGCATCGGGTCCGGGCAGGTCCGACGGCCGCACGAAGAGCTTGCGCAGAAAGGCAATGGCCAGAATCACACCCACGACGCCCAGCGGATAGGTCACGGCACAGCTCAGCGCCGCGCCGCTGTCGTCCATGCCCAGCTGTTTGAGCACCTGCTGGGCGGCACCCAGCGCCGGAGTGTTGGTTGTGGCGCCGCACAGGATGCCCGACATGTCGGACATGCGGATCCCGAAGGCGTAGCTTAGGCCGGCCGCCAGGAGCGTTCCGACGAGGATCAGCGTGATGGCCGGTACGAGCAGCCGCGTCCCCTCCGAACGCATCGAACTGAAGAATCCCGGACCGACCTGCAACCCCAGGGCATAGACGAAGATGATCAGACCGAAACTCTCGGCATAGGTCAGCATGGCCGGATCGAGCTTCAACCCGAAGTGCCCGGCCAGAATGCCGACGAAGAAGATGAAGGCCGTACCGAGTGAGATGCCCATGATGCGGATTTTGCCCAGACCGATCCCGATCGCGGAGATCAGCGAGATTACCACGACGGCTTGCAGCGCCGAGGGTTCAAGAAGCAGGTCTTTGAGCCATTCCATCTTCGGGCAGAGTTCGGTGTACGGGTTTGCGGGTTGAAAACGGTGCAAAAGTAGATCAAATTTTTCGTTTTGCCACCTTTTTCCGGGGAAAAGTGCACGATCCGTGTGTTTTCGAACCGGGGGAGCTCGGGATCCGGAACTCTGCACGGCGGCCATTCGGACGAAGAGGCGGACGGCGATGGAAAGCGTCGGTCCGGGGAACTCGTTCCGGTGCGGATCCGGCAGGACACAAAAGCCCGGATCCTTTGCCGGACCGGACTTTTCGCACCGTAAGATCTGTTGACGGCTTCTACCTCATGCGCAGGAACGAATACCCGTACCGTTTGGCGGCGGCACGTTCCAGCTCCTCACGTACCGACGGATGGGCAATCGAGATCAGGGCCCGGGCGCGTTCGGCGAGGTTTTTGCCCCGCAGATGGGCCACGCCGTACTCCGTGACGACGTGCTGGATCATGTGGCGTGTGGTGACCACACCGGCTCCGGGTGTCAGCAGCGCCTTGATCTTCCACTCGCCCTTGGGTGTCATCGAGGGCATGGCGATGAAGGTCTTACCCCCTTCCGAGAGGGCGCCGCCATACATGAAGTCATGCTGCCCGCCGACCCCCGAGATGATACGCTCGCCGACCGAATCGGCGCAGACCTGTCCCGTGAGATCGACCTCCACGGCCGAATTGATGGCCATGACCTTCGGGTTCTGACGAATGCGGAACGGGTCGTTGGTCCACGCCACATCCTTCATCACCAGATCCTTGCGATAGTCCATGTAGTCATACAGCCGGCGGGAGCCCAGTGCCAGCGAGGCTACCGTTACGCCCGGCAGGACAACCTTCTGCGAATTGTCGATCACGCCGCTTTCCAACAGCGGCAGCACGCCGTCGGTCATCGCCTCGGTGTGCAGTCCGAGGTGTTTGTGATCCTTCAGCGCACCGAGTACGGCATTCGGGATGCCGCCGACGCCGATCTGCAGCGTGGCACCGTCGGGAATCAGTTCGGCGATGGCGCGTCCGATGCGCAGTTCGGTTTCGGTCGGTACGGCCGTCGGGACCTCCACCAGCGGGGAGTCGACCTCCACGGCTGCGGCGAAGCGCGACGAATGGATCACGGCGTCGCCGTAGGAGAAGGGCATGGCCCGGTTGACTTGAGCGATGATGATGCGTGCGCACTCCACGGCCGAAACGGCCAGGTCGGCCGAGACGCCGAACGAGCAGTAGCCCCCGGCATCCGGGGGCGAGACGTTGATCAGCGCCACGTCGAGCGGCAGGGTCCCGTCGCGGAACAGCCCCGGAATCTCGCCCAGAAACGCCGGGATCGACTGTCCGTATCCGTCGGCCAGCCAGCGGCGGATGTTGTTGGCCACGAAGAGGCTGTTCACCAGAAACGATTCGCGGTATTCGGGACGGCAGTAGGGTGCCTCGTGGGCCCCGACGGCGAAGGCCGAGTAGAACTTCACGCCGCGCAGTTCCGCACCGCGGTCGGCCAGGGCGGCGACCAGCACCTCGGGGATCGACGTGCTCCCCTGGATGTAGACGCTCTGGCCCGATTGGATGAGTTTTACCGCCTCCGCGG
>CALUKK010000120.1 GCA_944321205.1 uncultured Alistipes sp. | reverse complement strand
CAGTGCGTGGCCGCCGAGGGCGAACTTCCGACCTGTCAGGATACGGGTACGGCCATCTGCATCGCCCACAAGGGTGAAGACGTGTGGACCGGCGCCGACGATGCCGAGTGCATCGCCCGGGGCGTCTACGAGACCTACCGCGACCGCAACCTGCGCTACTCGCAGGTGGTCCCCTTCACGATGATCGATGAGAAGAACTCCGGCACGAACCTCCCGGCACAGATCGACATCTATGGCGGCAAACCCGGCATGGAGTATGAATTCCTCTTCATCACCAAGGGCGGCGGTTCGGCCAACAAGACCTTCCTCTACCAGCAGACCAAGGCGCTGTTGAACGAGGAGTCGCTGACGAAATTCATCCAGCAGCATATCTTCGACCTCGGGACGTCGGCCTGCCCGCCCTATCACCTGGCCATCTGCATCGGCGGGACGTCGGCCGAGATGTGCCTCTCGACCGTGAAGAAGGCTTCGGCCGGCTATCTCGACGAGCTGCCCACCTCGGGCAACGAGGGAGGCCGCTGCTTCCGCGATCTGGAGTGGGAGGAGAAGGTGCTGAAGATCTGTCGCGAGAGCGGTGTGGGCGCCCAGTTCGGCGGCAAGTACCTCGTACACGACGTACGGGTGATCCGTGCCCCGCGCCATGCGGCTTCGTGCCCCGTGGCCATCGGCGTCAGCTGCTCGGCCGACCGCAACATCAAGGCGAAGATCACTCCCGAGGGTATTTTCCTCGAGGAGCTGGAGAAGAATCCGGCCCGCTTCCTGCCGGCCGAAGCTCCGGCCATGTCGCCCGCGGTGGACATCGACCTGGACGAGGGCATGGACAAGGTGCGCGAGATCCTGACCAAATACCCGATCAAGACGCGTCTGAACCTGCGCGGTACGCTCATCGTGGCGCGTGACATCGCCCACGCCCGCATCAAGCAGATGCTCGACGAGGGCAAGCCGATGCCCGAATACTTCAAGAAGCATCCGGTCTACTACGCCGGGCCGGCCAAGACGCCGCAGGGCATGGCTTCGGGATCGTTCGGCCCGACGACGGCCGGACGTATGGACCCCTACGTGGATCTGTTCCAGAAGCACGGCGGTTCGCTGGTGATGGTGGCCAAGGGCAACCGCTCGCAGGCCGTTACGGATGCCTGCAAGGCCAACGGCGGCTTCTACCTCGGGTCGATCGGCGGTCCGGCCGCCATTCTGGCCAAGAACTCGATCAAGTCGGTCGAGGTGGTGGACTTCCCCGAACTGGGCATGGAGGCCGTGCGCAAGATCTATGTCGAGAACTTCCCGGCGTTCATCATTGTCGACGACAAGGGCAATGATTTCTTTGCCGAATTCAAGCATTGAAAATCCCTCCCTTGCAGATACTAAAGGGCGGGAGTTTGCGTTGTACTTTCGGCAGAAAGGGTGAGGCAACCCCTTGGGGCCGTGAGGCTCCGGCGTGCGGCGGGAGCGCCGGCGCAGGGTTGCGGTGTGCATGATTAATTGATCTATCGCGTTGTAATAAGTTGTGATGAGAGCATTCTTTGCGAAATTGTCTTTGGTGGTGCTTTGCATCGGGTGGGTCTTTCCGGCCCTGGCCGATGAGGAGGTCACTTTCGAGGCCAACTCTCCGTTGACGGTGGCCGTCGGCGGGGCGTTCCGTGTGGAGTTCACGCTCAATGCGAAACCCGACGGCGGGACGTTCCAGGCCCCTTCGTTCGAAGGGTTCGACGTGCTGGCGGGCCCCGCGGAATCCACAGGCTCCTCGATCCAGATCATCAATGGCTCGATGACCAAAAGCGTGAGCCATACCTATACGTACGTGCTGCTGCCGCAAACGGCGGGTACGGTGACGATCGGAGCGGCGGAGGTGAAGGTCGACGGCCGGACCTACCGCACGCAGCAGTTGCCGATCGAGGTGGTGGATGAAGGGGAGAGCGGCCGTTCGCAACAGCAGCAACAGCAGCAACAGGGCTCCGGAACGGGGAGTCGCAGCGACGTGCAGAATCAGATCGGCAAGGACGATATTCTGCTTCGGGCCGAGGTTTCGCGCACGTCGGTCTTCAAGAACGAACCCTTGCACGTGGCTTTCAAACTCTATACGCGGGTTCCGTACGTGAACGTCGTGCCCGAATCGGCGCCGTCGTTCAACGGCTTCTGGTCGCAGGATCTGACGGATCCCAATACCGAACAGGTGAGTCGCGAGACCTATAACGGCAAGGTCTACGAGACGCGCGTGCTGATCGACTATCTGCTCTATCCGCAGCAGGTCGGCACGCTGACGATCGATCCCGTGCAGATGACCGTGGTGGCACAGGTCGTCATCCAGAGTCGGAATGCCGATCCCTTCTTCGGGATGGGGCGTGAGGTGCTGAACGTTCCGCGCAAGGTGAAGAGCCAGCGGGTGGAGGTGACGGTCAAGCCGCTGCCGGGAGGAGCTCCCGCGAGCTTCAATGGTGCGGTAGGCTCCTTTACGATGGAGACCGAACTTCCGTCGGAACGCCTGACGGCAAACTCCGGAACGAATATTACGGCCAAGATTTCGGGTCGCGGGAATCTGACCTTTGTCCAGGCTCCGAAGCTGCAACTCCCGGCCTCGTTCGAACTCTATAACGTGAAGACGACCGAATCGATCCAGTCTTCGACGTCGGGAATCTCCGGATATCGGCAGTTCGAATATCCCTTCATTGCGCGGGCCGAGGGATCCTATGAGGTGGAACCGCTGGAGTTCACCTATTTCGATCCGCAACGCATGGAGTACGTGACGTTGAAATCGAAACCGATGAATTTCGAGGTTGCACCCGATGCGCGGGGTGGCGGCAGTGCGGTTGTGATGCAGGGCCGGGGCGTCTCGAAGGAGGATGTCCGGCAGCTGGGCCAGGATATCCGGTTCATCAAGTTGGGCGCGGCACAGCTCAGAACGGTCTCCGTACCCTTCCTGTTCAGTACGGCCTATTGGATCGTGCTGGTGGGGATTCTGATCCTCTTTGCCTTGGTATACATGGCCCTGCGGCGTCAGATCCGCGAATCGCAGAATGTGGCCCTGATCCGGGGTAAACGGGCCAACAAGGTGGCCGTGCAGCGTTTCCGGACGGCCAAACGCTACATGGAGGAGCAGAACCGTCATGCCTTCTACGAGGAGATGCTGCGGGCGCTGTGGGGCTACATGAGCGACAAGTTCAACATCCCGATGGCCAACCTGACGAAGGAGAACGTCCGCGAGGAGCTGCACAAGCGCGGCATTTCGGCCGAAGATTCGCAGCGCTTCACGGACATCATCACCCGCTGCGACGAGGCGCAGTACTCGCCGGTCGAGTCGACGCGCATGAGCGACGTCTATTCGGAGGGCGTGAACCTGATTTCGCGCATCGAGTCGGTGATAAAACGATAGTTGTTATGAAGCGATTGACCCTATTTCTGATCCTGTCATTCGGCGTTCCGTGCGCATGGGCGCAGGAGGGTATCGACAGCACGAAATTAGCCCAAATATCAGAGGCTAAAACCTT
>CALUKK010000119.1 GCA_944321205.1 uncultured Alistipes sp. | reverse complement strand
CATCGTCGGCATCGACGCCGCGATCTTCATGCACCCCAAGACGTGGGAGGCTTCGGGTCACGTGGCGGCCTTCAACGATCCGCTGATCGACAACAAGGACTCGAAGAAGCGTTATCGTGCCGATGTGCTGATCGAGGAGTGGATTGCCAAGCAGGATGAAAAGATCGAAAAGGAGGTCGAGAAGGCGCGCAAGCGTTTCGGTGCCGATTTCGACGAAGTCAAATATCGCGCCACCTCGCCGCGTGTGGCGGAGACCGCCGCCAAACGTGACGAGGTACATCGCCGCTATGCCGAGGCGATGAATGCCAACGATCTGACGGGGTTGCGGCAGATCATTCTTGATTGCGAGATCGCCTGCCCGATCTCCGGAACGCGGAACTGGACCGACGTACGACAGTTCAACCTGATGTTCTCGACACAGATGGGTTCCACGTCGGAGGGCGCCTCGACGATCTACCTGCGGCCCGAAACGGCACAGGGCATCTTCGTCAACTTCCTGAATGTCCAGAAGACCGGCCGCATGAAGATCCCGTTCGGTATCGCACAGATCGGCAAGGCTTTCCGCAACGAGATCGTGGCACGTCAGTTCATCTTCCGCATGCGGGAGTTCGAGCAGATGGAGATGCAGTTCTTCGTTCGTCCGGGGACCGAGATGCAGTGGTGGAACGAGTGGCGCAATACCCGTATGGCCTGGCACCGCGCGCTGGGCTTCGGAGACGACAACTACCGGTTCCACGACCATGAAAAACTGGCACACTACGCCAACGCCGCCACCGATATCGAATACAACTTCCCGTTCGGATTCAAGGAGGTCGAGGGTATCCACTCCCGTACGGACTTCGACCTGGGCAACCACCAGAAGTATTCGGGCAAGAAGATGCAGTATTTCGATCCGGAAACGGGTGAGAGCTACGTGCCCTACGTGGTGGAGACCTCGATCGGTGTGGACCGCATGTTCCTGCAGGTGATGTCGGCAGCCTATACCGAGGAGAAACTCGAAGGAGGCGATACGCGCGTGGTGCTGCGCTTCCCGGCTGCGCTGGCTCCGGTGAAGGTCGCCGTGCTGCCGCTCGTGAAGAAGGACGGCATGCCCGAAGTGGCGCAGAAGATCGTCGATCTGCTTAAATACGATTACAACGTCGTTTATGACGAGAAGGACTCGGTGGGCAAGCGTTACCGCCGTCAGGATGCCATCGGTACGCCCTTCTGCGTGACCGTGGACGGACAGTCGCTGGAGGATGGAACCGTCACGGTTCGTCATCGCGATACGATGCAGCAGGAGCGTGTGAAGATCGAGGCGCTGCATGCCCTGGTCGACGAGGAGTGCTCCTACCGCAAACTCTTCAAGAAACTGAATCTGTAATCGCCCCGAACGACACTATCCGACATGGGACGGATTCTGGCCATCGACTACGGCACCAAACGTACGGGGATCGCCGTGAGCGATCCTCTGCGGTTGATTGCCGGGGGGCTGGAGACCGTGCCGACCAAGGAGCTGGAACGCTGGCTGGCGGATTATTTCGCGCGTGAGGATGTCTCGACGATCGTCGTGGGAAAGCCCTCGCGCATGGACGGCACCCCGTCGGAGACATGGCGCTTCATCGAGCCTCTGGCAAGACGTTTGCAACGCTCGTGGCCCGACAAGGAGGTGGTCTTCCTCGATGAACGCTTCACGTCGGTGCTGGCCCACCGCGCGATGCTCGAAAGCGGGATGGGACGCATGGCCCGTCGTGACAAGGCGTTGGTGGACAAGATCTCCGCAACGATCATTTTACAGAGTTACATGGAATTCAACCGATGATTTATCCGATCGTGATTTATGGTGACGAGGTGCTGCGCAAGGCGTGTGCACCGGTCACGCCCGAGACGCTCGATGTGAAACGCTTCGAGGAGGACATGTTCCTGACTCTCGAAGAGGCCGGAGGGGTGGGCCTTGCCGCTCCGCAGGTGGGTAAGAACCTCCGATTTTTTGTCGTTGACTGCACGCCGTGGGCCGAGGAGGATCCTGCCTGTGCCGACTACAAGCGGGCCTTTGTGAATGCCGAAATCTACGAATACTCCGACGAGACGAAAACCTATAACGAGGGATGTCTTTCATTCCCGGGGATCTATGCCGACGTGCCGCGTTCGCTGTCGATCCGGATGCGTTACCTGGATACGGATTTCGTGGAGCATGACGAGGAGTTCACAGGGCTCAAGGCCTGGGTCATCCAGCACGAGTATGACCATATCCAGGGCAAGGTCTTTACGGACCGGATTTCGCCGCTGCGGCGTCAGCTGCTCAAGGGCAAGTTGTTGAATCTGGCGAAGGGAAAATATCACTGCGCCTATAAAACCAGATAACATGAAGAAATTTCTTGCAGGTCTTTTTGTCGTGGGATCCCTGCTGACGACAGGATGTGTGAAGTCTCCCGTTGCGGGATTTGCCTACACGGATATCAAGGATGGCATGGCTGTTACGGGCAATGCGGGTTCAAGCAAGGTTGGCACGGCCGAGATCAAGGGCTACGTGGGTTTGGTGGCCCTGGGGGATGCCAGCATCCAGACGGCAGCGCGTGAAGCCGGCATTACGCGTATCCACCATGTGGATTATCAGATGAAGTCATACGTCGGAGTCTATACGATCTATACGATCATTGTCTACGGTGACTGATCAACGGCAGCCGGGGTGCCAGCCGGGGTGCCAGCCGGGGTGCCAGCCGAAGGGACTGATCGGGCGGCGGATCGGGCTGCAGATCGGACTGCAGATCGGGCGGCGGATTGGGCGGTGGATTGGGTTGCAGATCGGGCGGTGGATTGGGTTGCAGATCGGGCGGCGGATTGGATGGCGGAGTCTTTCGGTCGTGTTCTGTTGCGTCGGAACCTTGTTGACCGTCTCGGGACAGGAGATCCGGTCTCATTACGTCTCGAAGGCCGAAGCGGACGGGACGATCTATCATACCTTTCCGGTGACGCTGTTCGAAAATTCCGAGGCGGGCGATCTGACGTTCGATATTACCTATAAGGAGCATCGCGAGGGTCGTGCGACCCTGAACTTCACCTGTCGGATGGCAAACGCGGATGCGGTGGATTCAGTCCGTTTCGAGTCGGGAGGAATCGTAATGGCCGGACCGGTTGCACGGATCTATCTTGAACCCGAGAAACGCGGCTGGAAGCATCGTTATACGTTTGATCTGGATGCCTCGCGGCTTTGTGGCTTTTTCGATGAACGGCAGCAGCCCGAAGTGACGCTCTATATCTCTGGAGTACCCTGGATCTATCGGGTAAAACGATCGGCATGGCGATCCTATGCTCCGATCGGTTATCGGATTTTCGAGATGATCCGTGTGAATGAGCTCCGATGAATCCGGACGGGGGGCTTCGCATGAATGCAATAAAAAAACCTGTTGCTTTAGCAACAGGTTTTTTGTTGGTGACAGCGTTTTCAGAACCGGTAGCAAGCCCCGATGCTGATCGTAACGGGATTGGGCCGAAGATCGTCGAACATGGGTTGCCATTTGAGTCCTGCCGTGAGATCCCAGTCGCGGGCAACCTTGAAGTCGAAGCCTCCGCCGATATTCAGACCGGCAGCCCACCGGCCGATATCATTTGCCGTAAGGCCTACGGCCGGATAAACCTTCCACTCGTTGCTCAGATGGAAGACATATTGGGCATCGAAACTCAAGTCTATCGAGCAGTGATTGTGGAGCAGAAACATCATCGACGGTTCGATTCTCCAGTTGTCGGTGATACTGTATCGGGCAAAACCTCCCAGACCGACAATGCCGTCTCCGGTGTTGGTGTAGATGTTCATGCGCGGGCCAATCGCCCATTTTCCCGCGTCCTGAGCCGATGCCGCCGTGGCCACACACAGAGCCGCGATTGCCGAAAGAAGAATCTTTTTCATGGTTTTCGTTGTTTTCGTGAACGATTGATTCAAAAACTTTACCAAACAAATATACAATAAAACGCGTCGTGGCGCAAATAAATTCAACCAATTCACCAGTTTTATCAACATACGGAAAATCCCGCAGTGTTATACTGCGGGATTTTGACGAATAGTATGCAGGTGGGGCTCAGTTATCGAGGAGTGGTTCGATTTCTGAAGAGGAACTTATCTTCATTTCTCTCTTCCTTCTTCCGTACCCCTTCCACTCTCCAGCTTTCCCTTTCTCACGATTCTTTCGCTCTTCTTTTTCACTCTTGTTGGACTCAGGCGGGACATACTCTCTCCTCTCCCTTCTCCCCTTTCCTCTTCTCCTCTCCTCTTGCCCCCCCCCTCTCTGGAAAATTATTTCTGGTTGAGGGCAGCGTGAGCGGCAGCCAGACGGGCGATAGGTACGCGGAAGGGCGAGCAGCTCACGTAGTTCAGACCGGCATAGTGGCAGAATTCCACGGATGAGGGTTCTCCTCCGTGCTCTCCACAGATTCCGCACTTGAGGGTCGGACGTGTGCCACGGCCCTTGAAGACGGCTTCGCGGATCAACTGACCCACGCCGTTGCGGTCGAGGATCTGGAACGGGTCGTTCTTCAGAATGCCCTTTTCGAGGTAGATCGGGAGGAACTTGCCGATGTCGTCGCGCGAGAAGCCGAGGGTCATCTGCGTGAGGTCATTCGTACCGAAGGAGAAGAATTCGGCCACTTCGGCGATCTGGTTGGCCGTCACGGCGGCACGCGGCACCTCGATCATCGTACCGACCATGTACTCGATCTTGTCGTTCCGCTCGGTGAAGACCTGTTCGGCGGTCTTGTCGATGATGTTCTTCTGGTAGCGGAGCTCCTTGTGGTTGCCGACCAGCGGAACCATGATCTCCACGTGAACCGGGACGCCCATGGCACGGACATTCATGGCTGCCTCGATGATGGCGCGGGTCTGCATTTCGGTGATCTCGGGATAGGTGTTGCCCAGACGGCAGCCGCGGTGTCCCAGCATGGGGTTGAACTCGGCCAGCGACTCGACCTTTTCGACGATTTTTTGCAGAGGTACGCCCATCTCTTCGGCCATCTCCTTCTGCCCCTTCTCATCGTGGGGTACGAACTCGTGCAGAGGGGGATCGAGCAGGCGGACCGTCACGGGATAGCCCTTCATGACCTTGAACAGCCCCTCGAAGTCGCCACGCTGCATCGGGAGCAGCTTGGCCAGAGCGACGCGGCGTCCGGCCTCGTCGTCTGCGAGGATCATCTCCCGGATGGCCTTGATGCGGTCGCCCTCGAAGAACATGTGCTCCGTACGGCAGAGACCGATGCCTTCGGCACCGAATTCAAAGGCCTGGGCGGCATCTTTCGGGGTGTCGGCATTGGCCCGGACCTTCAGAACGGAATATTTCGAGGCCAGTTCCATGAGTTTTCCGAAGTCTCCGCTCAGATCGGCGGCTTTCGTGGCGACCTGACCCAGGTAGACCTCTCCCGTCGAGCCGTTGAGCGAGATCCAGTCTCCCTCCTTGACCGTGAAGCCGTTGACCTGGATGGTGCGGGCCTTGTAGTCGATCTGCAGCTCGCCGGCGCCCGATACGCAGCACTTGCCCATACCGCGGGCTACGACGGCGGCGTGCGAGGTCATACCTCCGCGAGCCGTCAGAATGCCGGCGGCATCCAACATGCCCTTCAGGTCCTCGGGCGAGGTCTCGATACGCACCAGAATGGCTTTCTGACCCGTTTTGGCAAAGACCTTCTCGGCATCTTCGGCAAAGAAGACTACGGGACCCGTAGCGGCTCCGGGCGATGCGGGCAGTCCCTTCGTGATGACCTGGGCCGAAGCGATGGCCTTCTTGTCGAAGACCGGGTGGAGCAGTTCGTCGAGTTTGGCGGGTTCGCAGCGCAATACGGCGGTCTTCTCGTCGATCAGCCCCTCGCGCAGCATGTCCATGGCGATCTTCACCATGGCGGCACCGGTCCGCTTGCCGTTACGGCACTGCAGCATCCAGAGCTTGCCGTCCTGGATCGTGAACTCGATGTCCTGCATGTCGGTGAAATATTGTTCCAGATGGTGCTGGATTTCGTTGAGCTCCTTGTAGACCTCGGGCATGACCTCTTCGAGCGAGGGATATTTGCTCTTGCGCTCCTCCTCGGAGATATTCTGGGCCTTTGCCCAGCGTTTCGAGCCCTCGATGGTGATCTGCTGCGGCGTGCGGATACCGGCCACGACATCCTCGCCCTGGGCGTTGATCAGATACTCGCCGTTGAAGATATTCTCACCCGTCGCGGCGTCACGCGAGAAGGCAACCCCCGTTGCGGAGTTGTTGCCCATGTTTCCGAATACCATGGCCTGTACCGAAACGGCCGTACCCCACTCGGCGGGGATGTTGTTGAGCTTGCGGTAGAGGATGGCACGCTCGTTCATCCACGAGCCGAACACGGCACAGATGGCGCCCCAAAGCTGATCCCAGGGATTCGTCGGGAAATCCTCGCCGGTCTGCTTCTTGACGGCGGCCTTGAACTCCTTGACAAGCACTTTGAGATCCTCGGTGGTCAGATCGGTGTCGTTCTTCACGCCGCGTTTTTTCTTCAGTGCGTCGATGATCTCCTCAAAGGGATCGTGATCCTCCTTCGAGGCGGGTTTCATGCCGAGCACGACGTCGCCGTACATCTGGACGAAACGGCGGTACGAGTCCCATGCGAAGCGGGGATTTCCCGTGCGTTTGGCTACGGCCTCGACCGCCTGGTCGTTCATCCCGAGGTTGAGGATCGTATCCATCATGCCGGGCATCGAGGCGCGGGCTCCCGAGCGTACCGAGACGAGCAGGGGCATCTCCTTGTCGCCGAACTTCATGCCGGTGAGTTTTTCGATATTGGTCATGGCCTTTTCGACCTCGGGTTTGAGGAGTTTGATGACAGCCTCCTTGCCGTGGCTGTAATATTCCGTGCACACCTCCGTGGTGATGGTGAATCCCGGAGGTACGGGGATGCCGATGAGATTCATCTCGGCAAGATTGGCACCCTTACCGCCGAGCAGCTCACGCATTTTGCCATTTCCTTCGGCCTCTTTATTACCGAAGGTGTAGACTCGTTTAACGTCTGCCATAGTCTTACGATTTTTGAATTGTATCGATAAAAATAAAAAAAATTTCACAAAATCACTCCTGCGGAGCCGAAAAAACGCGATTGCGACGTGGCGACCGCGTGAAAAAAAATAATTTCCGTTCGGAGGGATTGCGAAAATAGGAAAACTTTTCGAAAAATCCAAATCTCAAAGCCCGATATGTGTGAAGACGGGAAGAGAATAGCTGTAACCGCCGTAATAAACTCCTCGGTTAAAGGTTCTGAGGGGACTATTGTCCTTTTGGTCAACCAAATAGCGGCGGATGTATACATCTCCATTTGAGTTTTGCAGCAGGGTGTCGACGAGGATTCGGTCCCTCATCACCCAGCGTCCGGATGTCCGAATGTTTCCTCTTCCGGCCTTTTCGGCGCGAGCCATCACATCCCGCAACCCGAACCGTTCGGGCCGAATTCTACCGACTCTTCCAAGGAGAATGAGTTTTGCTTCGGGGTGTTCCTCCCGGAGGTCGCCGGCCAGCCATTGTGCCGAGCGCTCGTCAGCGCACAACACCAGCCCGACGGTGTGGCCCTTCCACTCGCCTTGGACATAAAGGGAGCGGCGTCCGGTTTCCACCTGTTGGGGATAGAAGCGGTCTCCGTAATAGAGCAGGGCAAAGTCCATGCCGTCAAGCGTATTGAGCGTGCGGTGGAGATAGGAGTAGTCGCCGTTGCAGGCTGCTGCGAGGTCGCGGACGACCTGTTCGTTTTCGACGCCCCACAGGGCAACGATCTCCAGCCCCATGGAGTCGATGACGGCAGCCGTATTCCGGATTTTGCGTTCGTAGCGCTTGGTATTCCAGGTATAGCGTCCCTCGGGAGTGTAGTCAGAGTCGTCGTAGAAGAGTGCCGGAATGGTATCATAGATGCGGTCGACGTCGTAGAAGGCGATGCCGACGGGTTGACGTCCGAAGGCGGCGAGACCCGACACGACGAGAACGGTGATGATCGACAGCAGACGCATCATGAACGGCCGGACGGGGTTAAAGGGGTTTTTCGGGGAGGAAATCGCGGGGCGAGCAGCCGAGGAACTTGGCGATTTCGTTGATATGGTGGATGTTGTATTTGATATTGTATTTCGGACTTTCGGCCATGCCGATAAATCCTTTGGAAACGCCTATGCCGTAGGCCAGCATGGCCTGCGACACCTTTTGAGCAATCCGTTCCTTACGTATTGCATCGATAACATACAAGTCTACCGGCGTTTTCACAGTTTTGTATTTATATCACAAAACTAAAAAACGTGCCATTTGCTATGCTCTACTATACGTGAGTGTACTCACTAATATAGAGCGGAAGTATCTGTTGGTGTCTCCTTCCGAACGGTTTTTGACTCAAATTTTTGGGGGATGGTTGGGGTTTGCGGGTTGATGAAAAAAGCGAGAAGAAAGATACGGACTAAAAATGCAAACACCGGGGGAGGTTTGCTTGCAAACCCGCGAATAGCCGCCCGGTGTTCATGTTAGGCCGTGTCTTTCCGGTTTTTTCATCCGCCCGCTCGGTTTTTGCGGCGCTTTTTGCCGACCCAAAAAGCGTCATAAAAACGGCGACGGGTGCGCCGTATAGAGTTTGACGCCCAGTGGCTGGGAACGCCCAATTGCTGCGGAAGCCCGGTGAGTCCCGGCCTCCTGCCGTGCTCAGGCTTCGATCACCCCCGAACCGACCAGCTCGTCGCCGTCGTACCATGCGGCGAACTGCCCCGGGGTGATGCCCCGCTGGGGTTCGTCGAAGAGCAGATAGTCTCCTTCGCGGCGGATGAAGAGCCGTGCCCCCTGCAACGGCTGCCGGTAACGGATGCGCACCGAGAAGCGGGCACTCTCTCCGACCTCCATGGCCCGCGTGGGGTTGACCCAGTGGATGTCGCCCGGCAGGATGCGCAGGGCCTGTCTCCACAACCCCGGATGGGCATCGCCTTCACCGACATAGATCACATTCTGTACGGTGTCCGTGGCCAGAATGAACAACGACTCCTTGCGTCCGCCGATTCCGAGCCCCTTGCGCTGGCCGATCGTGTAGAAGTGGGCACCGTTGTGTTCGCCGATCTTCTTTCCGTCACGTACCGTGTAGTGCCACGGCTCGGCCAGTGCGGCCAGCACTTCGTCCGAAGGCTCTTCGCCGGGAGCCGGTACGGCCGTCTTGCGGGCGTATTTGGGCCACGAGGGGAGAATTTCGTGGACATTGCCGCGCTTCGAGGCGAGCTTCTGCTGGAGGAAGACCGGCAGATCAACCTTCCCGACGAAGCAGATTCCCTGCGAATCCTTCCGCTTGGCCGTCGCCAGCCCCTGTTCGGCGGCGATGCGCCGCACTTCGGGCTTCAGCAGCCCCCCGACCGGGAACAGCGCCCGGCTCAACTGCTCCTGCGAGAGTTGGCAGAGGAAGTAGCTCTGATCCTTGTTGGGATCCGAGCCGGCCAGCAGCTTGTAGATGACGCGACCGTCCGGCAGCTGCTCCTCCTCCTTGCGGCAGTAGTGTCCCGTGGCTACGTAGTCGGCGCCGAGTTTGAGCGCTTCGCGCAGGAAGACGTCGAATTTGATCTCCCGGTTGCACAGCACGTCGGGATTGGGTGTACGGCCGCGCTCGTATTCGGCGAACATGTAGTCGACCACACGCGTGCGGTAGTCGGCCGAGAGGTCGACGACGTGAAGTGGAATGTCGAGTTTCTTGGCCACCAGTTCGGCGAAGAGGCGGTCGTCGTGCCAGGGACAGTCGCCTTCGAGTGTTCCGGTTGTGTCGTGCCAGTTGATCATGAAGAGTCCGATGACCTCATGCCCCTGCTGCTTGAGCAGCCAGGCGGCCACCGACGAATCGACGCCGCCCGAAAGACCGATGACTACACGTGCCATGTTATTCCAGCGTTATGAGACCTTCGGGCAGGACGAAATGGATCGTCCGACCCTTGAAATCGATGTGGGCGATGAACTCCTCGACGGCGGGGACCAGAACCTGTCGTCCGCCGATCTCCACCTCGAAGAGGGGATTCATCTCGCTGTCGTAGAAGTCCGTGATGACACCCGGATGTCTGGCTTCCGAGCCGGCCTCTTCGACCAGCGCGTCGAAGCCGATCAGATCCTCAAGATAGAATTCGTCGTCGGAGTCATTGTCTGGATTTTCGATATGGAACTCCAGTCCGATGAGCTCCCGGGCGCGGCGTTCGGTGTCGAAGTCGGCAAAGGTGGCCGTAGCGCCGGCGATCCCGCGCCGTTCGAAGCGGTCGCACCAGAGCGGCACCTCCAGAGCGTCGATGGAGACCATCAGCGGCATGGTTGCGGGGTCGAAGTCGTCGGGAAAAGCGGGGTAGAGCGAGAGCATGAGACCCCCGTCCGTTCCGAAAAGTTTGTTGATGCGTCCAGCGGATACAGCCATGAATCGGGAATTAGATGCCCAAAGATAGTGAAGGCGTGCGAGATTGTCAAATCTTTTCATCGGT
>CALUKK010000118.1 GCA_944321205.1 uncultured Alistipes sp. | reverse complement strand
CATCGATAATATGGTCGAGCCATGCAAAGTCATAGACACCCTTCGTACGTTCGGTCTTCGCCCAGCCGGCCTGCAGGCGGATCTTGCGGATACCAAGCCCCGGCAACCAGCTCTTGTACTCGTCGTAATCGGTGTAGTCGCGGTCCAGCACCTCACAACCTACCGTCAGCCGGTCCGTCCCGACCTCGTTCACACTCTTCGCAACGAGTGTTCCCACGAACGGATAGTTGTTCGTGATCCGAAGGGATGTGAGCCCTCCCCGGGCGTACACCGCTCCTGCAAGCAGAAGCGATGCCGCCAGGGATGCCCATTTGAGCTTTCTGTTCATGTCCCGATCAATCCTTGTAGTTCAATCGGATCCACAACGGGTTGGAGAGATCCGACGTGGAGACGACATCCGTTTCGGAAAGATTCTGGTCAATCTTGAAGGCGCCCTTGTAGGGATCGGTGCCCTCCCAATACTGCGAGACGGCACGGAAGAGCATCTGCTGTCCCACGTGACGGACCTCTGCTCCGGAAGCGATAGCCGTCTGGGTAAACGTTGCCGTGTTGTTTTCGATCACGCCGCCCGTCTTGTCGATGGAACCGGCATTGGGCGCATAGACGCCACCGCACAGTGCGATACCGGGGGCATCGGAGGTCACCGTATTGTCCGCAATTTTTCCGGACTCAATGACCACCTTTCCATTGTTGATACAGATGGTACCTGCCATATAATCTTCAGCCGTACAATGAAGCTTGTTGTTGACAATCTCTCCACCGGCAAGAGTAAAGACACTGTTAGCGTTATTCAAGTAAACAATGGTCCGCGCCGAAACAGGCCAAAACTTGCTATTGGAGATGCTGGTCACATCGCAATCCTTGATCTTCGATCCGGGAAGCATCGTAAGATTTCCTCCGTCAAGCAGCACCGTCTGCGAAGCCTTATCACCCGTAGCCTTGACATAGATATTATTCCCCAGGAAGAGGTGACCGGCCGTGGATACGACAACCCGGTCATCCCAACTGGACTGGATACCGCATTCCTTGTCCTTGCCGACGATATAGAGTTCGACATTGGCCTTATTCAACGTCAGTTTGGACCATACTTCCCCGTCAAGAATCAGGGTATAGGCCGTCGGTGCCGCAAGATCCGCAAGGCCGTTCAGATAATTCATGGCCTTGACGGCATTGTTGCTGCCGGCAGCCGAACTCAGATCTATCATTTCGACATTCTCCCACTTGGCATAGAGCTTGAGGTTGCCGTTGACGGGAGACTCGAAATCGTAAAGCGTCGTGAACTCCGGATCGGAATACCAGCCGCCAAACAGATACGAAGCCTGCTCGGGATCCTGGACTCCCGGATAGAGACCCGCCGACAAGCCGCCTTCCGCAACTTTCGTCGTCTCGGGAGCCGTGGCCTTCTCACCCATCGTGACACTCTGCGAGGCAACGGGCGTACCGCCGTTCGTCTCAAACTCCACGGTATACTGCTTGGCATCCACCGTAACCACGCAGGTGGCCGATTTCCCGCCCTGCGACGAGGTCGCCGTAATCACGCTCTGACCGACACTCACCGGTACGATCTGTCCGTCGATCGTCACCTCCGCAACCTCGGGATGCGAAGAGCTCCACTCGATATCCTTGACCGTGGCGTCCTCCGGATAGACCGTAGCCGTCAACTGCTTCGTCTCGCGAAGCATCAGCGTAATCGACGTCGGCTCGATCGTTACCGACTCCACGGGAACCATCGGCTCGAGGACCATCACCTCGCACGTGGCCGTGAACTCCCCTTCAAGCGTCGTGACCGTCACCGTCGACTCACCGACCTGGAGCGCCTTCAGTTCGCCCGATTCGCTTACGGAGGCCACCGAAGGATCCGACGATGCCCACGATACGGCCTTGTTCGAAGCATCGCTCGGAAGTACCGTGGCAACAAAATCATGGGTCTGACCCACATATAACAACAGGGATGTCTCGTCAAGTGTCACGGACGATACGGCCGACGGCTCATCCTTCTTGCATGACGTCATAAGTAAAACTGCGCAACAGCCTGCTATGGCCACTTTGGATACTGCGCTGAAAAATTGCTTTGTCATAGTGCTATTGGGTTAATTTTGATAAATCTTTTTGAAATCGGCGCCCTTCCCCTTGAGCGGGCTGCCCTTCCGAAGCCGGAAATCCGCCCGGTTCAGATCCAGATAGGGATCCACAAAGTCCGGTGTCGCAATAATATCGTGCTCCCCCTTGAAGACCTGCTGCTCCTCGGGATAGACGTTCCCGTCCCACACAATCTCGGAATTCCGGTTGTTCGAGGTTACCCGTCCCCCGGGACGCGGCACCATGATGTTGTCCCGGATGACCACATCCCGCGACGTGTTCGGAAACAGCTCCTCATAATCCACCGACGACCCGTTCCAATAGGTCGTGTTGTTGAGAATGTCGACATGGCTCGTCCGGAAAACATGGATGCCCGAACCCCCGTTATAGACACTCACGTTGTTCGCGATGAGCGCCCGGTTGTTCCACGCCGGTCGCGTCGGATCGTCCGGATTGATCTCCGACTCCTTCTTTTTCGGATCCTTCTTCACCACGGCATCGCCATCGGGATTGGTCAGATCCGGTGTCCGCGGATCGGTTACGTCCAGCAGAATCCCGTTCCCGTCACTCAGACGGCCCGTCTTGCCCCAGGGTACCAGACAACGGTTGTTCCACACCAGATTGTTGCGGATGATCACGTGATAACCCGGTTCATGATCATACGCCCAGCTGTTGAGCGTCGTGATGCCCGAACCCGCATAACGCATGAACCAGGCATTGTTGTAGACCTTGCAGTTCTCAACCGTGAAGTAGTCCATCTCGATCCCCGTAATGCCGCCTCCGGCACATTTGCAGACCGTACAGTTCCGGATCACGATGTGATGCGGCTTTTGATCAAGGGCGTTAAGCCGTCCGTCAACAAAAATCCCGTTCGTGTTGTAATACCCGTCGGGCTGCGGCTTCTGGGCATCCGCAATCGCATGCTTCAGGGCTATGTTGTCGTTGAAGCCGATCACCTGAAGCCCGTCCAGAATCTGATAATTGGCTCGGATGAGGATCCCGCTCCAGTCCGACGGCCGGATCTGATGCGTATGACCCTTGAGCGCCTTCCACGTGATCCACGCATCCGGCTTGCCCGAACGCGTAATCTCCAGAATGGCCTCGTCCCGGGCATCCTCCGAGGTGTAGACCCCGTTCCCGATATAGACTACGTCTCCCGGCTCCACCACGTCGGCGGCCCGCTGTAACGTCCGGAACGCCTCCTGCTCCGTCCGCCCCGAATTGGAGTCGTCGCCCGTCTGCCGGATCACATACCACTCGGTCGCCCCGGCCGACAGACCGCTCACCGCTGCAAAGAGCGTAAGAATGATTATTCTCGTATTTTTCATGTTCAGCACCTCTTTTATTTGTAACAATAGGCTCCTACATCGAGGCTGCTGCCCCGCGACGTCCCTTCAATATCGGTCTGCGGCATGTAGGGCTTGCTGACGCCCATCCCGATGGCCGGACTCCCGGCCTTGAGATGAAAGTCCGCCGTGGCAAGATCCAACGTGGGATTGACAAACATCGGATCCGCAATCTTCCCGTCGATGAAGTAGCTCTCGTCGTCGAAAACCGTCCCGTTGAAGCACAGATTGTTCTCATAGACCACGGAGCCCTCCTTGCCCGCCTTGTTGCAATGTCCGTCCTGGCGGCCGTACATGATATTGTTGACAAGATGAACGTCGTTGCAACCGTTGGCATAGATGTCCGCGTACTCCCCGTCCTTGTATTTCTTGCCGTTGCAATAGGCCGTGTTGTTGATGATGTCGACATGGTCGGCACTGTAGGCGTGAATGCCCGAACCGCCGTTGTTGAACGACACGTTGTTGCAGACCAGCGTACGACCCTGGTACGGCCCGCCTTCGTAGGTGCGGTTGTTCACGTCGATGATGATGCCGTTGCCGTCCGAATACTTGAAATAACCCTCGATGTCGGACCGGTACCACGGTATCTTGGTCATGTTGTTGCAGCACACGTTCCCCTGGACGATCAACTTGTGGTCGGTCTCGGCGTCACTGTTGGCCGGATTGATGATGCTGATGCCGCTGCAGGCATACATCGTATACCAGGCATTGTTGTAGATCACGTTGTTCTCGAAGGTGATGTAGTCGCAATACGACGCACCCAGACCCCCGCCCGGAAAATCGTGAATCTCACAGTTGCGGATGATCACATGCTTGACCGTATTCCCTCCGGCCACCCCGTTGATCGAGAGACCGTTGGTGTTGAACTCCGCCGTCTCCGTCCAGTCGACGGACTCGCCCCGGTGCGTGTGGTGATAGTAGGCCCGGTTATAGGCGGCAAGCGAATCGATCTGCGGATTCTGACCCTCCAGCTCGATACCGTCGAAGATGATGTACGACGCGCCGATCACAACCGTATTCCACACGCCGCGACCCTTCCCGACAAACCGCGGCGGATTCTGCTCATCGTAGGCCTTGAAGGTGATGTACTTGCCCTCTTCCCCCGAATGCAGAGCCGTAAGCTCCAGAATCGGCTTCCCGTCCGTCACGTAGTCCCCCGGCATGATGTTCACCACATCGCCCGGCTTGAGAATCTCCAGAACCTTGTCAAAGGTCCGAAGCGCAAAAACCGTTGCCAGCCCGTTGTTGGAATCCGAACCCTCGGGCGAAATGTAGAGATTCCGCGCCGTCGGTGTCCCCGGAGTCGGCGGGGTCGGGGTTGCCGGGTCGTCGGTTCCCGAACTCTTGGCACAGGCCCCAAGGACCATTGTGCCAAGAAGCATGATGCTGAACAGATACTGTTTCCTCTTCATGATATCACTCTTCCATTAAAAATGCGGGATCAAGGCAGATGACAACCGTCGACAGATCCGCGGTCACGGCGATATCCTCGCTGTGGATCCGAACGGCGATCGCAAACTTCTTCCCGTAATACTGCGCCGAACGGAACAGATCGGCATCTATCACCAACTGGAAGGCCGCTTCGGCACTCGATCCGTCCATCGTCACCCGGTCCGGCAGCGTGTAGGCCGCCTCGGGCAGATACTGAATCTCGGGATCGAACGTGCCGTCATCGATGAGCTTGTTGATCGCGGAATAGGTCACATCAATCTCCACAACGCACGACCGCAGACTGACGCCCGACTGAACCACCCCCAGATTGACATAAAGCTTGTCTCCGGAGGCATCCATGTAATAATGCTGCGGCGCTCCGGGTGTCGGAAGCCCCAGATCCTCCGATTCGGCATGATCCACATACAGAACCCCGTCAAGCGCCAGGGGCTGATAGATCGCATTGTCCGGATAATCGGCATCGGCATACTCCCGATACTCGCACGAGCTGAAAAATAGACCCGTCAGAATGCCGCACAGCAACAGTTTTACTATCTTGTTATTCATAGTCCTGAGTTTTTTCTTCGTTATTACCATCCCGGATTCTACTTCCAATGGGGCATCTTCAGAAGCTCCGCCTGCGGAATCGGATAGAAGTACATCTTATCCTCGAAACTCCGGCTTTCCAGTACGTAAGGCGTGTATTGGAAACCGCCTCCCGACGTGCGGGTAATCTCTACGGCCCGCAACGGAGCCGTCAGGGAGGCCTTGTCCATCCAGCGTCTCAGATCCCAGAATCGCTGCCCCTCGAAGCAAAGCTCCACGGCCCGCTCCCGACGGATCAGCTGACGCATCTCATCCTGACCGGGCGTACCCACGAGTCCCGGCATGCCGGCACGCGTACGGAGCTTGTCGTAATAGATCTTGATGTCGGCATGTCCCGGGCTGTATTCGTTCAGCGCCTCGATGTAGTTGAGATACACCTCCGCAAGACGGATCAGAATCCACGTATGGTAGGCGGTCTCGCCACGCAGCAGATCGAGATTCGAATTCACATACTTGCGCAGGTAGTAGCCCGTAGGTGTGGCGTTGCGCACCCCGTCTCCGTCGATACCGCCCGTCCAGCACTCCACGGGGCGGCTCTTGAACATCGAATTGTTCGTGACGATGAACTGCGCAAGACGGGGATCCCGGTTGGCATACGGATCGGCGGCCTGGTCGGGATTCGCCCAGTCAAAATCCGACGCCACGTTGTTCTCCACAACCTGGAACAGATCCACCAGATTCTGCGACGGACAATTGCCTCCGGTCACATTGTCATAGCTGATCGGGAAATTCACCGTCTCGAAGGAGTTCGTCCGACCGTCCCGGCGTCCGAAGATGATCTCCGGGCTGTTATAGGAGGTTGCTCCGAAGAGGTTGTCGTAGGTATCCAGCGTGTATCCGGCTTCGCCCTCCAGATCGATCACGGCCTTGGCGGCATCCACCGCAGCCTTCCAGCGGGCCGAACGGACCGAACTATCCTCGCCGTTCGGAAGCGAGATGTACTCCGGATTCGAATAGCCCGCAGCCCACGACGAGTTGTTCCACAGTTCGCTGGCCGCAAACAACAGCACCTGGCTCTTGATCGCCAATGCCACACCGGCGGTCAGACGACCCTCCCGGCCCTCGGGCTGAACGACGGGCAGCACCTTCGCGGTCTCGTCACACCAGTAGACGATCTCGTTGACGCAATCCTCCAACGAGGCGCGCTGGATGGTCGAATAGTCCACATCCTCGTCGAACTTCTCACTGACGATGGGTACGCCTCCATACCGTTTGATCAGCTCGAACATGAAGTAGGCCCGAAGAAGCATCACCTCCGACTTGAAATATTCGATGTCCTGAAGATAGGTCTCATAGGTCCCCGGCTGATCCGGATTGTCCTTCACATCGTCGAAATTGATCTTGTCGACATTGTCGAGAAAGTTGTAGGCCTTGCGAATGGCCGCATAATAGTTGTTGAACGGATTCTCGGGCATGTCCGAGGGCATCCAGCTCCCCAGATTGAATTTCTGGACATTGTGGTTCTGAACGGCAAACTCCGCTTCGTCGGTCGCCGATGCAAGCATCGCCGAGCCGCCCGAAGCCCAGATCTGCGACAACCCCTGCGGCAAATCCGCATACATCGAATAGGCCACGGATTTCGCATTCTCGTAAGAGGCAAACGTCATATCCTCGTCGTAGGTCGTCTCCATGGGCTTGTCCAGATAACCCTCGCACGCGCTCAGAAACGCCAGACTCAAGATTCCAAGTATATAAACTTTTGATTTCACGGTAAATTCATTTTATGGATTGAACTTATCAGAACGTCAGTTTCAAACCCGCGCTGAACGTCCGCATCTGCGGAAATCCGGTAAGACCCTCCGGATCCGCATTGGTGTACTTGCGCAGTTTGTGAACGCTGAACAGATTGGTCCCGTTCAGGAACAGACGAATCCCTCCATCCGGAATCACCTTCCCCCAATGGATCGGAAGCGTGTAACCGACCTCCAGATACTTCAACTTGAGGAACGATCCGTCCTTCTGCCAGAACGACGAATACTGGGTGTTGTTCGGATTGGCCTGCGACGAAAGGCGCGGATAGGTCGCCGTATCCTTCGTCGCCTCGGTCCAGCGGTCCAGGGCCGAAGCCGGAGCCGAATACTGGTTCATGAAGGCCCAATAGGTGTTGCCCGAGAGGTAGACCGTACGGCCCGTCACGCCGTAGAACATCGCCTCGAAATCGAGCCCCTTCCAGCGCAGACCCAGGGTCAGACTCCCCGTCAACTCCGGATTCGACGTCTTGCCGATGGCCGTGACATCCTGGTTGTCGATCTTTCCGTCGCCGTTGACATCGCGGTACTTGATGTCGCCGGGTCGAACATCCGAGAAGGTCTGCTCGGGAGAGTTGTCGATATCCTCCTGGTCGCGGAAGAGTCCGATGGCCTCAAGACCGAACGGCTGATCGATGCAGTGGCCCGTACGAATCAGATTGTCGTAGAGCCGGAACTCCTCGGCCTGGTAGTCGAGCCGGTTCCGTGCAAACCATACATTGGCCCGGGCATAATACTCGAAATCCTCGCCTACGGCATCGCGATAACCGAGCGACGCCTCGAAGCCCCGATTGGTGGCACGACCCAGATTCAGCTGCGCGAAGGTCATGCCCAGAACCCCGGGAATGGCTCCCGTCGGCGGCACGAGAATATGCGTCCGCTTGTGGTGGAAATAGTCCACGCTCACGTCGAACCTGTCCCACAGCGTCAGCTCGAAGCCCACGTTCAGCCGCTTTTCATGCTCCCACGTCCGGTTGACATCCGCCACGTTGTCCTCCATCATGCCGGAGACGGAGGCATTGCTCGGACCCAGGTAATAGCCGCCGCTGTACTTATAGTCCTGCGTATAGGCGAAACGCTTGTTGCCCACGATCGACGCATGACCCACCAGACCGTACGAACCCCGGATCTTGAGATAGGTCAGCACATCGTTGTCCTGCAGAAAATCCTCGTTCGAAACGATCCACCCCAGCGATCCGGCCGGGAAGAACCCGAACTGCTTGCCCGGAGCGTAGAGATTGGCGCCCTGGTACGACCACGAGAATTCGGCCATGTAACGCTGATCATAGGCATAGGCCGCACGACCCCGCAAGCCGATGTAGCGGTACGGGAACTGGTTGTCCTTCAGATCGGCGTTCGCCTGCTTGTAGTTCTCGTCGTTGAAGAACTGAACGTCCACGCCTACCAGATGACGGTCGCTGAAGGTCCTGTGATAACCGATCGAGGCCACATAACTCATGTTCCGCCACTGCGACGCCCCCGAATCATCGATGCTCATCGAGGTCTTCTCGCTGTACTGGTTGTAGACGTAGTTCGTACCGTCGAACGCCACGGCATAATAGGGATATTTCCGGCTCTTGTTGCTGTTGCCGATGAAATAGTTGTTGAAGGAGAAACCTACGGCAAGTTCCAGACCCTGCAGCTTGTTGTCGAAAGCATAGCGGATATTCAGATTCGACAGGATGGTTCGTGCATTGTAGGTATCCATGCCCGTCTCAAGCAGATCTCCAACCGGATTGCTGAAGGTCGCGCTTCCTCCGTAGGTGCCGTTCGGATTGTAGACCGGAAAGGCATTCGGCGTGATGTTCGCAAGCTTGTTGTAGACATTCCACGAGCCCCCCGCAGGACCCTTCTGATCCTCCAGACTGGCGGCAAGATTCAGATGCGCGGAAAGCCGCTTGGTGATGTTCACGTCGATGTTGGCGCGGATGTTGTACCGCGTCAGCGTGCTGTTCGAACTGGTCTCCCGGGCCGGATCCGTCCCCTTGAAGAAGCCGTTGTTGTTCGAAACGTTGAGCAGGGCAAAATAACGGACCGTCTCGTTGCCGCCCCGGAAATTCAGATCGTAGTTCTGCTGTACGGAGGTCTTCTTGAGCACCTCGTCGTACCAGTTCACGTCCGGATAGAGGTACTTGTCGGAGCCGGTCCGATAGGCCTCCAGCGCTTCGTTGTTATAAAAGGGCAACAGATCGTCGTTGACACGGGCCTCGTTGTACAACCGTGCATAATCGTACGAATTCAGAAACTCCGGACGATTGAATGCCGTGTTGATACCCGCCTGTGCCGTGAAGTTCACCTGCAGAGGCATTATGGCTCCCCGTTTGGTCGTCACAAGCAACACGCCGTTCGCCGCACGCATGCCGTAAATCGCCGCGGCGGAGGCATCCTTCAACAACGTGATCGACTCAATCTCGTGAGCCGAAAGATGGTCGAGGGTCGATTCGAAGCCGTCGACGATGACCAATACCGAACGATCGGTCGTCGACAACGTATTGAATCCCCGGGCGTTGAGCGTCGGCGAATCCGAACCCGGCTCTCCCGAGCCGGTCATGACCGTCAACCCCGGAATCTCGCCATACAGGGTATTGAGGACATTCTGCGTGAACGTCTTCTCCAGTTTGCTGCCCTTCACCCGCGAAATCGAGGAGCTGATACTCCAGGCCGGAACCTCCGAAAACTGATTCACGATGACCGAATCCCGCTGCAGCCAATCCATGGACGTAGTCCGCGTCCGGGCACCCAGACCCGGAACTCCCACGATAACCCAGCAAAGGAGCAGACAGGAGATATTTTTCATGTGTTTCATAAACCGATTTTTTCCTTGTTTAACTTCATTACCCGATTACCAGCCGGGATTCTGGGTCAGATATCCCTTGTTGACCTCACTCTCCTGAATAGGATGCAGATACATTTTGCGGTGGAACGTCCGAGTCTCGTACTGGCTGATCTCATAGTCGCACTTCTGCTCCAGACCGTCGCCGCTGACCTTCCAGATCGTCACCTTGTAGAAGGGGCCCTGCATCACACCATCCTTCTCGGCATCCATCCACCGCCGGATGTCCCACATCCGATGATCCTCGAAGCAAAGCTCGATGTCCCGCTCGTTCTTGATCCGATCGCGCATCCGATCCTGACTCAGCCCCTGCGGAAAGTCGGGCATCCCCGCACGATCCCGGATCACGTGGATCGCATCGTATACCGCCGTGGTCGGACCTTCGAATTCGTTCATCGCCTCCGCATAGTCCAGGTAGAGCTCCGCCACGCGGAACAGGATGCCGTTCGAGTGCATCTGATATTGTCCGCCCGATGCCGCAAGCTCATAGGGGATCAACTTGTGCATCAAGGCTCCCGTGATGTTCACATCGGCCGCGGGCGTCGACGCTCCCTGGTAGTAGTAGGCCGTGAAGGTCCCGTTCCATTTCGAACCGTTGTACGATACGGTCTGGCGGAAGCGCGGATCCAGCTCGGCATATTTTTCCATCAGATCGTGACCCCGAACCCCGGGCTCGTTCCAGGTCTGGGGCGTGCCGTCCATCTTCTCGTACTTGCGGATGAAATTGTGAGGTACGCACACGGCATTCCCCCACGTACTCATGTCGAATCCCTTGGGAATGATCAACGTCCACGGGGCTGACCAGTTGCCGGTCTTGTTCAGGAACTTCTCGGCAAGGATGATCTCCTGATTGTCGAACGTGTTCCAGACGTCACGATAGTCCGTCTCGGGATTGTCCGTGTCGAGAATGCTGAATCCCTGTGCCGCTGCGGCGTCAAGCGCCTGCTTCGCAGCATCGGCCGCCAGCTTCCAGCGGTTCTTGTCGTAATCCCCGTAGCAGACCAGCTCCGGATGGTCCGTCGGAAGATAGGGCTCCGACGTGTTGAAGAGCGGACTGGCCGCATATAGCAGCACCTTGGCCTTCAGCGCCAATGCCGCGGCATTCGTAATACGCCCCCGGTCGTTGGCCGTATAGGTGATGCCTTCGAGCAACTCCGCAGACCGGTTACAGTCTCCGACGATGTAGTCCACGAAATCCCGCAACGAAGCTCGCGGTATGTACCAGTTGTCGGTCTCGGTCAGTCGCTTGTCCACGATGGGCATGCCTCCGTAACGCTTCAGCATCTCGAAATTGTTGAGCGCCCGAATGAAATAGGCCTCACCCATGAATCCGTTCTTCTCCGTGGTCGTGAAATCGGTCCCCGGCATCCGCTCGATGATGATGTTGCAACGGCGGATCGCGACCCACCGCAGGTTGAAACGCTTGTCCTCGTCGTTGATGATGTTGTTCTTCACAACGGCTCCGGCGTTCCAGATCTGCGACGTGTGCCAGTCATGGGACATCTCCGCCTCATCCGTGATGGGCGCCGTCATACACATCGTCGGATTCGGATTGATCGAATTGTTCGTATTGTGATACGGATAGTACGAGTGCAGTCCGTACATGTAGGTCCCGGCCAGGAACTTCTCAAAATCCCGAACCGTGTTGAATACGCTGTCTTCCGTCATGTCCGTGCCGGGAGGCTTGTCCAGAAAGGCGTGTCCCCCGCAGGAGGGCGTAATGATATACACGACCAACAACGGAACGATTATCTTAAGCAAAAAACTGTGTTTCATGATCATTGTCCTTTTTAATTAGAACTTCAAGGTGACGCCGACGTTGTAGACCTTCGTCACGGGATAGGGCTCATAATTGGTGGCCTGCTGTGCCGTCTCCGGATCGACGCCCTTGATCATGTCGGACCATGTCAAAAGGTTGCTGCCGTTGACATAGATGCGCGCCGAGGCGATACGCACCTTCTGAAGCCACTTCTTCGGCAGCGTATAGCCGATCTCGACATTCTTCAAGCGCAGATAGCTCGCATCGCGGGTCCAGAACGTCGAGTTCTGATAGTTGTGTTTGTTCTGCGTGTTTCCCACGGAAAGGTGGGGGTATTCGATCGGAAGACCCTGCTCGTAACGCTCCTGCGACCAGCTCTTCAACAAAGCCTTCGGAGCCGAAAACTCCTCGAAGAAGCCCTGCGTATAGAGGCGCGAATATTGCAGCGATACGTGTGCGGCGCCCTGGAACAGCACCGAAAAGTCCAGACCCTTCCAGTTGCCGCCGAACGAAAATCCGTAGACTATCTCCGGGAAGTTCGAATATCCGATGGGAACCCGGTCGTAATCATCGATGATGCCGTCGCCGTTCACATCCCGGTAGATCAGATCTCCGGGCTGGATCTTGTTGTTGTTCCAACTCGATTTCGGCCGGTTGGGATCGTTGACCTCCGCCCACGTATTGTAGATACCGTCACAGATCAGTCCGAAATACTGGTTCAGACTCTGACCCGTCTTCTGCGTGTACACGTACGGCGAGGGGATCTCGTCCATATACTCGATCGTATTGTGCGCATACGTGTAGTTTCCCTTGATCCAATAGCTGAATCCGCGAACCTGGTCGGCAAAGGTCGCCTCCAGATCGTAACCCGTATTCTTCATCTTTCCGATGTTGGCCGCCGGAGCATTGCCGCCGAAGACCGTCGGGGTCGTATTCCGATTCGCAAGGATGTTGTCTCGATTCTCCAGGAACCAGTCGCCCGTCACGCGGAGCCGGTTGCCCCACAACGTCATCTCCACTCCCACGTTCGTCTTCTTGGCCCGCTCCCACGTCAGTTCGGGATTCCCGATCTTGCCTTCGCTCACGACGCCCGTCGACGTGTAGGAACCGTTCACCTCGCCGAACCAATACTGTCCCGAATCGGAAATGAACGAGGTCGGAAGATAAAGGAAACGCTCGCCGCCGATCCGGTCGTTACCGACCTCTCCGTACGAACCACGAACCTTGAAGAACGTCAGCACATTGTTCTTCGGCCAGAACGGCTCCTCGGTCAGCACCCATCCGAGCGAATAGGCCGGGAAGAAGCCGAAACGCTTCCCCGGAGCAAAGTTCTCCGTACCGTTGTATCCCATGTTGAACTCGAAGAGGTAACGGTACTTGTAGTCGTACGTGATGCGGCCGACCACGCCCTGGTAACTGTTCGGCACCTTGTAGGCCAGATTGGGATCCACTCGGCGGCTCTGGTTGTAGTTCAACAGGGCCGTCACGTTGTGGGCATCCCGGAAACGACGCGAATAGTTCAGACTCACCTCCACATAGGTCCGGCGGTTCTTGCCGTAAGACTCCGAAGCCGAGAAGGGCTTTTCGGTCGTCGTCGGGTGGAAAACCAGTTCACCCGCATCATTGCGCCGGACCGTGTAGGTCATCATCGGGTTCTTGGTGAACTTCTGCAAATGCTGGTAGTAGTTCTCGTAGGAGAATTTCGCACTCGCCGAGAGCCCCTCGACACCCGGAATATTATAATTGACGGCTACGGAGCCGTTCAAGTGATTCCGATAGTCTTTGCGCGATCCGTTCTGATAGAACATCACCAACGGATTGGTGGAGCTCGTCGTCGGCAGATTGACGATCTTGCCGTCCACAACGCCCGGCGTCTCCGTCGGATTGGCTCGACCGATCATCTCCATGATACGGCCCGTTTCACCCGCATTGCCGGTCCGCGTCTCCATCTGGGAGGCGATATTGACCTTGATCGTAAGATTCTTCGTTACACTGAAGTCCAGGTTCGACCGGAAATTGAAACGCTCGTAGGCCGACTGAACGTCATAACCCTCCAGAAGCGACGTCTGGTTGAAAAGTCCCTGCTGGTTGTAATAACCCGCCGACACGAAATACTTGACCTTCTCGACACCTCCCGAAACATTGACATTGTGCTGCGTCGTCCATGAATGTTTCTTGAGCATCATGTCGTACCAGTTCACATCCGGATAGAGAATCGGATCGGCACCCGTACGGTACATCTCGATCTGCTCGTCGGTGAAACGGGGCGTATAACCGCCCGAAATATACGAATCATAACGACGGGCTTCGTTGTACGAGGTCGCATATTCATAGGAGTTCATCGTCTCCCGAATGTCGGTGAACTGGGTGATGGCGAAGTTCCCCGAATAGGAGATCTGCGGCTTGCCGACGGCGCCGCGCTTGGTTGTGATGAGGATCACTCCGTTGGCGCCGCGGACGCCATAAACGGCCGTCGACGAGGCATCCTTCAGAACCGACAGGGATTCGATTTCGTTGGGATCGATGTTGTTGTAATTGCTCGTTTCGATACCGTCGACCATGATCAGAGGATCCTGCGAGCCATCGCCCGTCGCAAAGGTCCCCACACCGCGGATCCGCAACGTCGAGTAGTCCTCGCCCGGTTCGCCGCTGCGCTGAACGGCCAGAAGACCCGGCATACGACCCGCAAGCATGTTCGAAATGTTTGCCTGCGGAGACTGTGTCAGCTCCTCGGTCTTGATCATCGAGATGGCTCCCGTCACGGTCTCCTTCTTCTGCTGTCCGAAGGCCACGACGACAACCTCGTCGAGAATCTTCGAATCCTCTTCCAGAACAATCCGGCATTGATCCTGGCTGGCGGCAATCTCCACCTGCTTGCTCTTGTAGCCCAGACAGGTCACATCCACCGTAAAGGAAGTTCCCGGTCCGGTAAGCTGGAACACGCCGCCGGCTCCGGCAATGACGCCGTCCACCGTCCCTGAAGCGTTCTTGAACGTAATGGCCGCACCCACGACAGGTTCGCCATGCGAGTCGACCACAACGCCGTTAATCGTCCGTTTGGACGCTTGCTGAGCGGCTCCTGCCGGTCGAGAATAAACCGCGAGGGGGGGGGGAAATTAATACGATGCCCACCAACACAAAAATTATTCTCACCAACCGGATACCCTTGTTTTTGAGCAATAGTTTATCCATGCTTTTTGAAGGTTAGTTAGTTTTTTATATTTTATATAGTGGAATTATGTTTCTTATAAACAAATATATCCATTTTTCCGATCATTCCAAACCTTATGTGCTATTATTTTTCATTGTTTTATATTAATTTTGCATTATAAAAAACAAAACCGATGATACAAGTCATTCACAGAGCGCTCAACATTCTCGAACTTCTCGCCCAGGAGCCGCAAAAGGAATTTTTTCTGGCTGAAATCGCCGAATCCCTGAACCTGAACAAGGCCACCTGTGCAAACATCATCAAGACCCTCACGGAGCGTGGCTACATCGAACATGAGGAGCAGCGCAAAGGCTACAAGCTCGGCCACATGGTCTACAAACTGACCAACAGCACCTACAACAATCTGTGTGACTTCTCCCTGGCCAAAGAGCCCGTGAACCGGCTGCGGGACGCGATCAACGAGAATGTCATCCTCTCGATCATCAGCAACGGAAAGCGGGTTCTCCTGCACGAAGCCGAAACCGGACATGAACTGAGCGTCAAAACCACCTACGAGGAGGCAGCCTACAAAGCCTCGACCGGACGTGTGATCCTCGCCCACTATCCGCCCCGGCAGCTGGATGGCTTCATCGCCAAATACGGACTCCCGACAGCCAACGAATGGCCCGAGATCAAAACCAGGGAGGAGTTGATCCGCGAACTCGAAAACATCCGGCGAAACCCCTGCTACATCTACATCAACAGCAAGCATGTGGCAAGCGTCACCGTTCCGTTGCTGGTCCAGGGGAAGATCGTCGCCGCACTGGGTGTCTATCTTCCCAATATCCGCTTCTCGGAGTCCGAGCGCGAAAAGATCATCAAAGAACTCGCTAAAACTGCACAAGACATTCAAAACCGGATCGGTCAAGCGTGAAATCTCGGACCCGGGTCTGCCCCTTGTAGGTCACTTCGAGGCGGTAGGTGCCGAAATGCCCGCGACGCTCACAGAGTCCCTTGCGGTCGGTAGCGGCGGTAAAGCGGGTTTTCCAGGCCCCGAGGACCAGCTCCTCCCAAACGGCCGCGTTGGGTTTCGGCGTGAAATCCTTGCGGAACATCGCCGCCGCGGGTTTCCAGTGATGGCGCTCCCAGAAGCCCCAGAGATTCACTCCCGTAATGACCGGATGGCTGTAGACGGCAATCAGAAAATCCCGCGTGTAATCGGCCTGAAGCGCCTCATCCGTGGTATTGATGTCGAACTCCGTGATCTGGACCGGAAGTCCCAGCGGGCGGAACAGATCCAGATCGCTGACAACCTGTATGGGACTGCGCGGCTGCGTGCCGATATGGCCTTGGATGCCGACCGCCTCGATGGGAGCACCTTTCGCCCGCAGATCGCGGATCTTGGCGATGTACTCCGCGATATTGACCGGACTCTGGGCGCCGTTGAGCATGCCGTATTCGTTGATGAAGAGTTGAGCCGCAGGATCGAGGCGCTTGGCCAGCTTGAACCACTCGACCACCTCGTCCTCGGGCATGTAGGCGAAGAAATCCTTTTCGTGCATCAGCTCGTTGACCACGTCCCAGGCGATCAGCGATCCCTTCGTGTAGGCCATACGCTCGTAGAACTGACCCCGGATGAAGCGGGCAAAACGACCCGAATCCCCCTGTTCGGCAATCAGGCGCGTCGAACGCGGATTGAATTTCCAGCCCGGCCAGACCAGATTGTGTCCCCGCTGCCGCAGGCCGTTATCACGGAGCCACTCGAAAGCCGTCAACGTATTGCGCTTGCGGGAATCTTCCCAGAACCAGCCTCCGGCCTTGAAGCCATTCTCGATGATGGCCGTATTGAAATACTCCTTGAGTTTGTCCTTGTAGACCAGCGAAAGCGAATCCTCCGATGCCAGGGCCCCTTCGTTGACGGCCGTACCCCAGATGAAGTCCGAACGCTCCATGCTCACGCGGACCTCGGCGCCCTTGGCCGGACGACCCTTGCTGTCGCGCACCTCGATGCGGATGGGCGCCGTACGGATCTGCTCGATACGGGCCAGCGCCTCCTGGCGCCACGCCGCATCGGCTTCACGACCGTAATAGGTGAAGGTCGTTACGGGAAGCTGCGCCAGCGTCACCGCATGTCCGTAATTCAACACCTCGAGGCCTGTGACCTGGACGTGCTGCGCCAGCGAACCCAGGGCCAGCTCCACGGAGGCCTTGCCGGCCGGGATGTCCATGTGCGCAACAAACGGAATGTCGTAGGTCTTCCAATCCTTGCCGCAGCAGAGTTGCGTATTGACACTCTTGGTCCACGGAGATGACGCCTCCTGGAACATGAAGTAAACGGCACACTCCTGGGTCTCCTGACGGGCGAAGAGCGTCCGCATCGTCAAGCGGGCCAGCAGGACATCCCCCTTCTTCACGGGTGCCGTCGTCAGGAAGTTGAGCGCCACGGAATACTGCGAACGGTCGCCCTGGAACACCTCCAGATCATAGAGCGGCATGCCATCCTCGGCCTTGAGAAGCGTGCACTCCGAGGGTTTCACACCCTTCCGGGCATCCCGGAAGCGATACTCCGTATCACTGCGGTCCGACGAAAAAACCTTATCGGCAGGAACCCCCTGCAAATGTTCGGGCAATGGCGCCCGCTGCTGTGAAAATACAACCGACACACAAAGTGCGGCCACACCCAAAAAAGTCAGTTTGATCTTCATAATACCCCCTTTTCTATAAAGTTCATTCGGTTACAATTCGGATAAGGAAGCCTCCGCCGGGTGCCAGATGGATCGGCAGTTCGGTATGGTTCGAGACCGCAAGACGCTGCGTCCGGTAATCCGTGGCCTTACGGTGTGCATTGACCCCGTCCACGAAGAGTTCCGCCTGGTGGCTACCCTTCGGAAGAAAGTCCAGATTCACCTGCAGATCCCGGGCATCCCAGTCGGTAATGCCCCCGACATACCACACCGATCCGCTGCGACGGGCCGTAACGATATAGTTCCCCATTCGGCCGTCCAGCACCACGGTCTCGTCCCACACGGTCGGGATCGACGCGATCGACGCGAGACTCTCCGCTTCGCGCATGTAGTTCGTCGGTGAATCGCACAGCATGTTCAACGGAGAGTCGAAAACCACATACAAGGCCAGCTGGTGGGCTCGCGTCCCGACACTTGCCGGCTCCGAAAAGCTCTTGTAGGCCGATTCCCGGGTACGGTTCACCATGGCGCCCTGCGTATAGTCCATCGGGCCCGAAACCTGGCGAACGAAAGGCAACGTCGTATCGTAGGTCATCATGTCGGGGACCGGATCCCGGAATTTGAGCTGCTCCAGACCGAACACGCCCTCGACATTGACCACATTGGGCCACGTGCGCGTCAGACCCGCAGGTTTATACATGCCGTGAAAATCGAGCAGCAGGTGGTATTTTGCCGCCGTGGCTGCCGCCCGATGGATGAAGTCGACCATCTGCTGATCGTCGCGATCCATGAAATCGACCTTGAACCCCTTCACACCCATCTCGGAATAGTGTCGGCAGACCTGCTCCAGATTCCGGTCGAAGGCGTAATAACCCGCCCACAGAATGATGCCGACACCCTTCGATCCGGCATATGCAACCAGCGACGGAAGGTCGAGCTCGGGAACGACCTGCAACAGATCCGCCTTGGCGGTATCGGACCACCCCTCGTCGAGAATGACATACTCGATGCCGTGCGCCGCCGCAAAATCCACATAGTAACGATAGGTTGCATCGTTGACCCCCGTCACAAAATCGACCCCTTCGAGATTCATGTCGTTCCACCACTCCCAGGCGACCTTGCCCGGACGTATCCACGACAGATCCCCGATCTTCGACTCCGAAGCCAGCAGGTAACTGAGATTCGAACGCGCAAGCGTGACATCCTGTCCAATAACGAATCCCCGCCACGGGAAACTGAGCCGCCCCGCAACCCGGGCGATGAAATCCTCGCGCGCCGTGACAAGACTTTCGATCTGATGGTGACCCCCCTGGACCGTACTCTTCGGGTAACGGGCGAAATAGCCCTCAAGCGTCCTCTCCTGCGGGGATTTGCACAGGTAGAGTCCCGGATACGATACCAGATCCGACTCGATCACGCACAATTTCACACCCGAGGGGAAGGTCGCGACCAATGGAAGCATCATCAAATGTCGATCCCGGGCCTCACTGAGCGGCTCGACCGTATAGAGATTCTCGAACGAACTCATCAACTGCTCCTCCACGCTGCTCTCCGGCTTGTCCTCGACCAGCACGTAGGGAACCGTCATGACCACATCCTCGGAGAAGGTCAGAGCCACGGTTTCATCCTTCACAAGCAGCGAATCCGGACGTTGTCCGATGAAGCGGTAGGCACAACCGTCATCATAGGCCCGAAACTCCACGGACCAGCCGCCCCGGAAGTCGAGAAGCAGCCGGTTGTGGACATCCGCCATACGCTCCGCCCGATAGAAGGGAGAAGCAACGAACCGGTCGACCGATTCACGCCTGGCCCGCGTCACCTTCGGAACCGCGCCGCCCCAGTTGCCCTGGTCGAGATCCATCGCCAGGCCTCCCCGTTCGACAAGCAGCTCTCCGTCATAAGAGACCGAATAGGTCAATTCCCCGTCGGTGCAGATCTGCATCCGGAGCCTCCCGTCCGGGGACTGAAGCGCATAATCCTTCGCCTCGAGCGTGCCGACACCCACGGCCGCGATAAAAAACAGTATGATACTACGCTTTTTCATATCCATCATTCCAGATTGAGGGTTAAACTGCGATCCTTGACTCCGATACGGAACTCCCCGGCCTCCAGCAGCGGATTACCCTCCGAATCCACATAGGCGAGATCCCGCTCGGGAACCACCCTGAAGGTGAAGGTCTCCGTGGCGCCGGCCGGAATCAGCCGTTTCTCGAAATACCGCAGCTCCTTCACCGGCCGTGTGATCGAACAACAGGGATCCGTTACGTACCAATGGACCGTCTCATATCCGTCCACATCGCTCTCGTTCGTCACGTCGACCCGCACGGTGAAGGGTTCATGCGCCGAGATCCGATCCGTGTCGGCCGAGAGCTCGCCATAGACGAACTTCGAATAACTCAGTCCGTATCCGAATTCGTACAGCGGAGTATTGGATATATCCTGGTAGTGCCCCTGATCCGGGCGTGCGCTCGAGCGCGAATTGTAAAAGATCGGAATCTGCCCCGTCGATCGCGGGAAGGTCATGCAAAGACGCCCCGAGGGATTCACACGTCCGGAGAGGATCCCCGCCATGGCGCTTCCCCCGCGCAATCCCGGCTGCCAGATCTCCAGCATGGCCGAGGCCAGGGGTTCCATGCGGTGAAGATCGAGCGGGCGTCCGTTCGAAAGGACCACCACCAACGGTTTTCCGCATGTGGAGAGCGCCTCGACAAGCTCCTGCTGAATCTCCGGAAGGGCGATCGTCGACCGCGAGGCATTCTCGCCGCTCCACTCCGCACGCTCCCCGAGGCAGAGGATCACCACGTCGCACCGCGCGGCAAGCTGCCGTGCACGGGCAAAACCCGAACGGTCCGAACCGTCGAAATCACAACCCGGCGCATAATGCAGCGATACGCCGCTGCCGAACTCCTGCTCCAACCCCTCATAAAGGGTCTGGGCATCCTCGGCCCGTCCGTGACACCGCCACGAACCCAGCAGATGAAAACGATCCCGGGCCATGGGACCGATCACCGCAATGTCGTCAACGCCCGAAAGCGGCAGAACGCCATCGTTCTTCAGCAGCACCATCGACTCCCCGGCCAACTGCTCGGCAGCCTGAAGCGCCTCGGGCGCAAGAACCCGCTCCGCCTCGGGCAGGGAATCGGTATAGGGACGTTCGAAAAGTCCAAGCCGGAACTTCAACCGCAGAATGCGCGATACGGCCTCATCGATCTGCCGTTGGGTGATCTTGCCCTCATCGAGCAGTTCCGGAAAATAGGCTCTGTAACAGTCGTCCTTCATGTCCATCTCGACGCCCGCCGTGAAGGCCCGCAGCGCCGCCTCTTTCCGGTCGCGGGCATATCCCTGCGCCACAAGCTGCTCGACGGCATTCCAGTCGCTGACAACAAAGCCCGCATGTCCCCAACGTCGCTTCAGAATATCGGTCAGCAGAGCCGCATTGGCCGTGGCCGGGACACCGTTGATATCGTTGAAGGCGCTCATCACCGTCTCGACGCCCGCCTCGACACAGGCCTTGTAGGGCGGCAGATAGGTATCCCACAGCGACTGCATCGAAACGTCGGTGGACGTATAGTCGCGACCGCCCTGCGACAGTCCATAGCCCACATAATGTTTGGCACAGGCCGCAATCCGCTCCGTCAGGTAGAGATCCTCCCCCTGATAACCCCGCACGGAGGCGACACCCATCACGGCATTGCAATAGGGATCCTCGCCGTAACACTCGGCAACACGCCCCCATCGGGCATCGCGCGAAACGTCGATCATCGGAGAGAAGGTCCAGTCCGTACCCGAAAGCCGGGCCTCACGGGCCGCCGTGCGGCACAGCGTCTCGACAAGCGACGGATTCCACGAACAGCCCTGAGCCAGAGGAATCGGATAGATCGTCCGGAATCCGTGGATCACGTCAAAACCGAAAAGTACCGGAATGCCAAGCCGGGTCTCCTCCACGGCCTTGCGCTGGAGTTCGTTCCGCAGCGCCACATTGTCGCTGAAATAGATGACCGAACCGATTCCTGCCGGAACCTCCTCGATCTCCCGGCCAATGTTGTTCACGTTGGTGTTCAGACCGACGATGTACTGGTTGAGCTGGAGGATCTTCTCCTCCAGCGTCATCCGCCGCAACAGATCCTCGACCCGTTCGTCGACGCTCCGCCCGGACTGTCGGTAGACGGGAATCCCGTCGTCTCCCGCACACGATACGCCCAGTATCGTGACGACGAGTGGCAACAATATCCGTTTCATATCTCGTTGGCTTTCCGCGCCGGTTTATCCGAATAGACGATCAGTTCGCCGCAATGCACCTCGCCCCGCTCGACCGGATTCACCCATTCGAGCGTAATCGTATGCTTGCCGTTTGGCAGCTGATATTGCCAGCAGATCTCCTGCGAGCGTCGCGCCATCGAGACCGGAAGTCCCACCGTCCGCGGAGCTCCGCCATCGATCGACACCTCGACCAGCGCCTCGTAATCCTCATCGGCGGCCTTGACGCTGCCCCGCAACGCGAAGCCCGTACCTTCGAAATCGATCGTCGTACGCGGTGCGACAAACCGGTTGACGTTGCGCCGCAATACCGGATACATCCCCTCGAAGGATTTCTCATAGCGCACGGCTTCCGGATGCTGGCAACGGATCACCACAGGATCCCCCTGCGAATCCCCGCCATGGGCGCCGATAACCTCCAGGGCATGCTCGAAACTCAGCCGATAGGCATCATTGAGCGAAACCTGCGTATAGGCCAGACGGATATCCTCCACCTCGCGCAACTCCCGCATCCACATCTCCGGAATGGCGCTGTAACCGATCATCGTACCCAGAATGCCGGCCGCCGAGGCGGGATTGCAGTCCGAATCCTGCCCGCATCGGGTCGAGATGTCGATCGTCTTGAAGAAATCACCCTCTCCGTAGAGCAGGCCGATGACGATATACGCGGAGTTGATCACCGCATCGATGTTGTAGGGGACCAGGGCACCGTCCGGACAGCCGATATCCTCGCTGTACTTCCGCTCACACTCGAACCAGGTCTGTTTCCAGTCGTCGGGATACTCCTCGTGCCAGCGGATCACGTCCCGGATGCACTGGTAGAACCGGCTCTGCGGAGGAATGGTCTTGAGCGCCTCCGTGACCACCTGCTCCACATCATCCAGCACAAAGGCCAGCGAATACATCGCCCCCACGTAGACACCGCCATACCAGCCGTCTCCGTAGGTCATGATATGACCGACTCGGTCCGAGATCTCGGATGCCGCGTTCGGCATGCCGGGGCTCATCAGTCCCGCATAATCCGCCTCGATCTGATAATCCAGATCATCCGCATGGGGATTGTTGAGCCAGTGTCCCGACTGGGGCGGCCTGATCCCGTGCAGAATGTTGTAACGCGCCGCCTGGTTGGCATGCCAGAGCACATATTCCGCTGTGGCAAAGGCCCAGGCAAGCGAATCGACCGGAGCATCCAGCCCCAACCGCTCGAACACCTCCACAAAGGTCAGATCCATGTACAAATCGTCGTACAGGCCCGGTGCATTGACAAACAGATTCTTCATCCGGCCGTCGCCCCAGCCGATCGGCACATAGTCCTGGATCATCGTGCCGCGGAACTTGAACTCCGTCGGACCGCCATACGTACAGCCCAGCGCCTGACCGGCCCAGCCGCCCTTGATCTTGTCCATCAACTCACTCCGTGTCATGGTGACCTGCTCCGGAATCGGAGAGCGCGATGCACAGCCGCTGAACCCCATCACCCATACGGCAAATGTCAGTAGGAATAGTCTATTCATATTATTTTATATTCTGGAATACATATTTACAATAACAAATTCACCCGTATTATAACAAGAAGCAACTCCGTTGCAAAGGCTTGAAACGAAACATCATCCATCGGAGCATCCGCCCCGCTTACCTGTACGGACTACCGGATTCTTCATCCGGCCAAAAAGAATTACCTCACCGGACTCTATTTACCGACGATGCGTTTGATGACCTCCATGGTCTCCCGCTGGCGCTCGTTGACAAAGGCCCGGGCCTTCCCGGCGATCTGCCGGGACTCCTCCGGATGCATCGCCACATCGAGCACCGTCGGCACATAGCGCTCAATGTCCGCCTCGCAATCGAAATCGAAAAGCCACGAATCCAGACCGATCGTCTTCCACATGAGCCCCTTGCTGCTCTGCTCGGCCCAGCGGACGACAAGAGCCGGAACGCCGTTCGCAATACAAAGGATCGGGCCATGCATCTCGTGGCTGAACAACCCCACGGAGTGTTTGTAGATACTGATCGCCTCATCCACGGTCCACGGCGTATCGCGCCAGACGACCCGTTCGCGGACGTCCTGCGGAAGCTTGTCGAGAATCCACTCCTTGCCGATGGGAATCTCCGTATAGTCTTCGTGGCCGATCAGCACCTTCAGATCCGTATGACGGACAATCTGGACAATCGCCTCGATCATCGGAGCATGATCATGCTCGCGCATGGACTCGTTCCGGTCGTATACCGATTGATCGAAGTCGCGATTCTTGAATTTATGCTCCCAGAAGGGCGTACGCCGATGGTTGGGATTGCAACAGATGTACTTGCCGGGTTGCAGCGCATGGGCGGAGAGATAGGCCAGGGCCTTGTCATCATCGGTGACATCGGCTCCGAACGCCGCATCCGGGGCCCATTCCATGATCGGAGCCGCCACCCCGTCACGCCGGGCCAGGGCCAGGGAGACCGTATCGCGGAAGTAGACGAAGGCGGCCTCGTCGAGGGCCTTGCGTTCGGGAATGCCGTAAAGACCATACGTGACGCCGTAGACCCCGAAGGGTTTGCCGGTGGTGACCTTAAAAAGATAGGCATCTTTCCAGGCCAGCGTCGAAGGTCCGGAGTTGTGGATAAAGATATCGGCGCGGGAGATGGCTTCGGCAAGCTCCGGAGTCGAGGCAGCCCCGGAATCGTCAAGCGTTCCGCGGACGATGGTCAGACGCGGAAAGCGTTTCTTGAGCATGGCGACCTCCTCGTCGGGCAAAAGTCCGTAAAAAGGCCAGAAAATGACCTCGGCTTCGGGATAATATTTCTCGACCGTAGCCAGAAAACCGGGGGTATGGGAGACATCTCCGATATTCTCCACCTGCCAGCCCGAACGCAGCAGAATGACGGGATTTTGTCGTTTCGCACAAGATCCAAGTGTCAGGATGGCACCTAAAAAAAGAAGCAGCGGCAAGTATTTTTTCATACGGTAAGTAGTTTCAGGCAGTCGGCAGGCTTTGTAACAAAATTAGACATATTTTTCCAACCGACCAATTCAAGGAATGCTCCAGACGGCCTTTCAAGCATGTTTTCAAACACAAAGAAGCATTTTTCCGAATCGGACAAACCAGATATACAAGCAGATAACACCATCACGAACCCACACAAACAGCGTCAGAAATACGCTAACATTCCAAGCCTTCATTTTCAAGCCGCCCAACCCTTGAAACGAGCCGTCAACAAACCGGAAGATGGACGATTCCGACATGCGCGAATCCCCGGTCGAAGAAGCCTCTGACAGGGATAAACCCTCCAATCCGACCGCCCGCAAACCCGGATCCGCACCTGCCGCACCACCGGCTCCGGAAAAGACCGTGCCCCATACCGATCTCTCCCGGCCGTCCGAAACGGAAGATGGCCCATATCCACCAAAAAACGGAGCTGAAAATTTCAGCTCCGTCATCAATACCCTATTTCAAGATCTTCAGGCACAAGGTTCCGGGTCTTGCTGTAAAATCAGGAAGACCCAAGGGTGGGGACCGCTACCGGACAAATGCCACGCGGACATTCCCCTGACCGACCGCTGCGGCAAGTCCCGCCGGATCGTCCAGACGTCCCAGCCGCGTATAGCTGTACGACGACGAGAAGGTCTCATAGAAAAGTACCACCGTCGAACTTCCCCACAGCAGCAAATCGCCCTCGCGGATCGTCCCCGGACGGTACGTCTCGGTCGGAAGACTCTGCGGCAGATTGCCATACTTCTCGTTGCCGTTCATCTCGATCATCTCCAGCTCCAGCGGCAACAGCGCAAGGAAAGCCTGCGAGGCGGCATTGTCTTCAAGGGTGGCCGTAAATTCTCGGCCGCCAATCGTCAGTGTCAGTTTCATGGTTTGAGTATCAGGATCGTCTTCGTCATCGGGCTCTCCGGGTGTATCCGGAGTCTGGGGGTCCTGGTCCGAACCGTCATCGGCATCCGGAAGCGTACCCGCAGAGGGGGTCACGGAGTCGGAATCTTCCGGGCTGCAGGCAGCAACACCCCCACAAATCCCGACGAAAAGAGTCATCAGAAAAATCAGTTTTTTCATACTTCACAATTTGTAATTTACGGCCGCGCAGAGGCCGTCAGTTCCGATCCGCCGCATAACGGATCATCTCGTCTGCGGAGCATCGTCAGTTCCGATCCGGCGGATCAGCCGGGCCGGGACGCCTCCGACAACCGTATCGGGCTCGACGTCACGCGTTACGACGGCACCGGCGGCCACGACGGCTCCATCGCCGATGGTCACGCCCTGGAGAATCGTGGCGTTCGATCCGATCCAGACGTTGCGACCCACGACGATCGGCGCCGGTGTCATCTCGGCCCGGTGTGCCGGATCGAAATTGTGGTTCAGCGTCGCAAAGACCACATTGTGACCCACCAGCGTGCCGTCACCCAGCCAGACCCCGCCATGATCCTGGAAATGGCAGCAGGCATTGACAAAGACGTTGCGCCCCACATGGATGTTCTGCCCGAAATCGGTGTAGAAGGGCGGGAAGAGACGGAACGTGGGGTCAACCGGGTGTCCGAAGAGGCGGTCCATCCATTCGCGCAACTCCTCCTGCGTATGGTAGGCGCCATTGATCTCACAGGTAATGCGGCGTGCCCGGTCGCTCATTTCGTTCATGAAAGCCCCGATTTCGGGGGTGTCCAGCGGCCGGCGGTCGGCCACATGCCGCAGAAATTCCTCAAGCGTCATGGCTACTTCAGATTGTCACGGAAGAATCGCTCGATACGGTCGAAGGGGATGATATCCACCCGGTCATAGAGATCGACGTGGCTGGCCCCGGGGATAATGACAAGCTGTTTGTTGTCGCCCTTGAGCCGTTTGAAGGCATCCTCGCTGAAGTAGCGCGAGTGGGCCTTTTCGCCGTGGATCATCAACACCGCCGAGCGGATCTCGTCGCTGTAGGACAACAGTTTCGTATTGAGGAACGAAAGGGCCGACGTCCGGGCCCAGCCGCCGTTGGAGTTCAGCGAGCGGGGATGATAGCCGCGCGGGGTCTTGTAATAGTCGTAATAGTCCTTGACGAACTGAGGGGCATCGGCCGGCAGCGGATCAACCACCCCGCCGGCCAGGGCATGGCTGCCCGTGCGGGCATCTTCCGTACGCTGGGCGTTGAGCTGCCGGCGGAGTTCGTAGCGGCCGTCGGCATCCATCGAATCGAAATAGCCGTTGGCCGTCACGCGGCTCATGTCGTACATCGTCGAGGAGAGCGTGGCCTTGATCCGCGTATCGATGGCGGCGGCATTCAGGGCCAGACCGCCCCAGCCGCAGATCCCGATGATGCCGATGCGCTCGGGATCCACATCCTCACGCAGTACGAGATAGTCGATCGCCGCCGAAAAATCCTCGGTATTAATATCGGGCGATGCCATATAGCGGGGTTCACCGCTGCTTTCACCGGTAAACGAAGGGTCGAAGGCCACGGCGATGAAGCCCCGTTCGGCCATCGTCTGGGCATAGAGTCCCGAGGCCTGCTCCTTGACGGCTCCGAAGGGGCCGCAGACGGCAAGGGCCGGAAGTTTGCCCTGGGCATTTTTCGGTTTGTAGAGATCTCCGGCCAGAGTCGTACCGAAACGCGTCCCGAAGTGGACACGCTCGACGGTGACCCGGTCACTCGGAGCGAAGGTTCGCTCATTCTCCTGGGCTTGAACGCTGTTCATGGTTACCAATATTAAGAAAGATAATACTAAACGCAAGATTCGTTTCATATGTTGTTGTTTTTTCAGGTTTCGGAAGCGGTTCCGGTGATTTCCCGTTTCACCGATACAAAGATCGGGGTAATAATCGGGTACGGTTGTAGACGGATTCCGGATTTTCCAACCCCGATTCCAGATCGGTTGGGTATCGGTAGAAAATGTTTTTCCGTTCCAAAGCGTATCGAAACGGATTTTTCGTTATATTTGCCCGACACAAGAGGGGTGCCTTCGGGAAAAGACGACGGGGCCGCAACCGGGAGAGACGAGAGAGACGGGAGACTGGGAGATTGGGAGACCGGGAGACTGGGAGAGACAGGAGAACCGGGAGAGACAGGAGAACCGGGAGAGACGGTAAACGGACAGGCAACGGACCTTTCACGAAAAGGCTGAGATCACACCCTATGAACTTGATGCGGGCAACACCGACGAAAGGACTTGTTCATAGACCGTAATTTTCTCACGGGCACATCTTCTGCAAATTACGGGATCCACCATGGAAGTAACCATCAATCACAAGCCGGTCGGAGTCGACACTCCGATGAGTCTGGCCGAACTGCTCGCACGCGAGGGTATCCCCGCCGAAGGGGTTGCCGTTGCGGTGAACAACCGCGTGGTGCCGCGGGGCGAGTGGGCCGCGAAACCCCTCGAGGAGGGGATGAAGATCACCGTCATCCGGGCCGTCTGCGGAGGATGATGCGGATCGTCGTCATCACCGCCCCCGAGTTCGTCCAGAGCGAGGCGGAGACGATCCGCCGCCTGCTTGACGAAGGGATCGACCGCCTCCACCTGCGCAAACCCGCATCGGAGGAGGGCGCCATGCGGCGGCTCATCGAGTCGCTGCCCGAGTCCCTGTACCCGCGTCTGAGCCTCCACGACCACCTGTCGCTGGCCGCCGAATACGGGCTGGGAGGCGTCCACCTCAACGGCCGCAATCCGGAGGCGCCGGCGGGTTTCACAGGGCTGCGGAGCCGCTCGTGCCACTCGCTCGAGGAGCTCGCCGCCTGCACCGCAACGACCGACTACCGTTTTCTGAGTCCGATCTTCGACAGCATCTCCAAGAGCGGCTACCGGTCGGCCTTCGACCGGGAGACGCTGCAACGGGCCGCCGCCCGGGGAGTGATCAACGTGCGGACGCTGGCACTGGGCGGCGTCGAGCCCGAACGGTTGCCATGGTTGCACGAGGTGGGATTCGGCGGTGCGGCGCTACTGGGCTGCATCTGGCGCGACACCTCCCGCGAAGGGCTGCGGCAGACGCTCCGACGGATCGAACAGTACAGAAACGCATAGAAAAACCATGTTGCAATTCATCACACACCGGAACGACCGATACGACGAAATCTCGGGCACACGGGCCGTCCTTGAGGGGGGCTGCCGCTGGGTACAGCTCCGCATGAAGGATGCTCCGGACGAGGAGTTCCTGCGCGTGGGGCACCAGGTGGAGCGTCTGTGCCGCCAGTACGGTGCAACGTTCCTGCTGGACGACCGCGTGCACCTGGTCGGCACGCTTCACGCCGACGGCGTCCACCTGGGCAAGAACGACATGCCGCCGCGTGAGGCCCGCACGTTGCTTCCCGCCGGAACGATCATCGGTGCAACGGCCAACACCTTCGAGGACATCGAACGGGCCGCGGCGGCCGGTGCCGACTACATCGGGCTGGGGCCGTTCCGCTTCACCCAAACCAAACGCAATCTGAGCCCCATCCTCGGGCT
>CALUKK010000117.1 GCA_944321205.1 uncultured Alistipes sp. | reverse complement strand
ATCACGTCCTCGACCCTTTCGAGCAGTTCGGGTTCGATCTCGCTGTAGACGCGCAGCATCTGGGGGTTGACGATCCCCATGTCCATCCCGGCGCGGATCGCGTGGTAGAGGAACGCCGAGTGCATGGCCTCGCGCACGGCGTTGTTGCCGCGGAAGGCGAACGAAAGGTTCGACACGCCGCCCGAGACCTTGGCCCAGGGCAGGTGCTCCTTGATCCAGCGCGTGGCGTCGATGAAGGCCTTGGCATAGCCGTCATGCTCGGGGATACCCGTCGCCACGGCCAGGATATTGGGGTCGAAGATGATGTCCTCGGCCGGGAATCCGTTTCCGGTCAGGAGCCGGTAGGCCCGCTGTGCCACCTCGATCTTGCGTTCGAAGGTGTCGGCCTGTCCCCGTTCGTCGAAGAGCATCACCACGGCGGCGGCCCCGTAGCGGTGGATTTCGGCCGCCCGGTGCAGGAACTCCTCCTCTCCCTCCTTCAGGGAGATGGAGTTGACCACCGATTTGCCCTGAACCACCTCAAGCCCTGCGGTGAGCACCTCCCATTTCGACGAGTCGATCATCACCGGAACGCGGGCGATTTCGGGCTCCGAGGCCATCAGGTTGAGGAACGTGCGCATGGCCTCCACGCCGTCGATCATGCCGTCGTCCATGCAGACGTCGACCACCTGCGCCCCGGCTTCGACCTGTGCCCGCGCCACCGAGAGGGCTTCGTCGTAGTTGCCCTCGCGGATGAGCCGCGCAAAGCGGGCCGATCCGGCGACGTTCGTCCGTTCGCCGATGTTGATGAAGTTCGCTTCGGGAACCACCCGCAGCGGTTCGAGCCCCGCGAGCACCGTCTCGTGGCGCGGTGCGGGGAGCGGACGCGGCGTGTAGCGGTCGACGATTCTGGCCAGTTCGAGGATGTGGGCCGGGGTTGTGCCGCAGCAGCCGCCGACGATGTTGACCAGTCCGCGGCGCATGTACTCGCCGACATCCTCGGCAAACATCGCCGGAGTTTCGTCGTAGCCACCCATGACGTTGGGCAGTCCGGCGTTGGGATGGGCCGAGATGCGGGTTTCGGCTACGGCGGCCAGCCGCTCGAGGTAGGGCATCAGCTGCCGCGCCCCGAAGCCGCAGTTCAGACCGATCGACAGCAGCCGGGCGTGGGAGAGCGAGGCGGCAAAGGCCTCGACGGTCTGTCCCGAAAGGGTGCGGCCGCCGGCGTCGGCCAGCGCTCCGGAGACCATCACGGGAATCCGGCGTCCGAGCTCCTCGCACAACCGGTCGATGGCATAAAGGGCGGCCTTGGCGTTGAGCGTGTCGAAGACCGTCTCAACGAGCAGGATGTCGACGCCCCCCTCCACCAGTCCGTGGGCCTGGTCGGTGTAGGCTTCGACCAGCTGGCGGAAGGTCACCTCGCGGGCGGCGGGGTTGGCCACGTCGGCCGACATCGAGGCCGTGCGGTTCGTCGGGCCCATCGACCCGGCGACGAAGCGCGGTTTCTGCGGATTGCGGGCCGTGAAGGTGTCGGCCGCCGCGCGCGCCACCTCGGCGGCCGCGCGCGAGATCTCGCGGGCCAACCCCTCGAGGCGGTAGTCGGACAGCGAGACGGCATTGGCATTGAACGAGTCGGTCTCGATGATGTCGGCACCGGCCGCGAGGTATTTTTCGTGAATCTCGCGGACCACTTCGGGACGGGTCAGCACCAGCAGGTCGTTGCACCCCTTGAGCTGCACCTCCCACGTGCGGAAGCGTTCGCCGCGGTAGGCCTCCTCATCGAGTCCGTAGCCCTGGACCATGGTGCCGAATCCGCCGTCGAGCAGCAGGATGCGGCGCTCGAGCAGCGCTTGCAGCGTATTGTTTTTCGTCTCTGCGGGTATCATTGTTCGATGATCTCTATTTCAAAGATTTTGCTCCAGTTTTTGCCCGTGACGAAAAGGCGTTTGGCCTCGGGGTCCCAGGCAATTCCGTTCAGTACGTCGGTCGTCGGGGTGCGCTCTTCGTCCGGAAGCAGCCCCGTAAGGTCGACCACCCCCTCGACGCGTCCCGAGGCCGGATCGATGATGACCAGTTGGTCCGTCGTGTAGACATTGGCCCAGATGCGGCCGTCGATCCACTCCAGTTCGTTGAGGTAGGGGACCGGTTCGCCCTTCCAGGTGACGGTCACATGGCCGCTGCGGCGGAATGTGGCCGGATCCACCGTGTAGAGGTTGGCTGAACCGTCGGTCATGTAGAGTTTCGTGCCGTCGGTGGTGATGCCCCACCCTTCGCCGGCGTAGTGGTGGTCGCGGAGTTTCTCGAGGCGTCCTTGCTCGATGCGGTAGACGTGGACGGTGTTCGACTGCCAGGTGAGTTGGAAGAGTTCGTCGCCCAGGATGGCGATACCTTCGCCGAACTCCGAGCGGGGCAGACGTGCCAGCACGCGGTTTTCGCCCGACGGCAGGTCGAGGGTCTGCACGACCGATGCGCCGTTCTGTCCCGTCCCCTCCCACAGGGTGCCGTCGTGCCACAGCAACCCCTGCGTATAGGCCTTCGTGGAGTGGGGGTAGGAGGCCTTCACCCGATAGGTATATTGTTTCGGCTCGCTCGCACGGGTTGTCGCGGGGTTGGTTTCCGCCGCTTTGCGGGCCCGTGCCGGGGCGTTGCCGCAGGCCGTCAGAAGCCCTGCGGCCAGGAGCAGGATCGTCGTGAGTTTCATCATGCGGATGCGATATATCCTGCAAAGTTACGAAAAGCAAACCATATATCATAATTTCACCTATATTATGGAAGTTTCTGTTGGGTGGATTCGAATAATTTCGTATCTTTGCCTCCCGATTCCGAGAGGGAAAACGCAAGAAAACAGATATAATACCTTCATTATGAACATTGTAAGAGAACAGCACGGCGAGAATAACTCGCTGATCCGCGTGACCGTCGGTCCGGACGATTACGGGCAGGTCGTCGAAAAGGCGCTGCGGGAGTATCGTCGCAAGGCCAACATTCCGGGCTTCCGACCCGGCATGGTCCCCATGGGCATCATCCGCAAGATGTACGGCAAGGGCGTAGTGGCCGAAGAGTCCTACCGCACGGCCTCGAACTCCGTCTTCGAGTATCTCCAGAAGGAGGGCATCGATTACCTGGGAGATGTGATCCCGGCCGAGGAGCAGGGAGCCTTCGACTTCGAGAACAATACCGAATTCGAGTTTGTCTTCGAGATCGGCGAGGCCCCGGAGATCAAGCTCGACCTCTCGGAGAAGGACAAACTCACCTACAACAAGATCAAGATCGACAAGAAGATGCACGACGACTACCGTTCGAACTACCTGCGTCGTTACGGGCGTCTGGTGAATGCCGACGAGGTGACTTCGGACGAGGCGCTGACCGTGACGCTCGACAATGGTGACATGAACGTGGCCGATGCGTACGTGGGTCTGATTTCGATGACCGACGAGGAGCGCAAGCCTTTCCAGGGCAAGAAGGTCGGCGACAAGATGAAGGTCAACATCAACGAGCTCTACAAGACTCCGGCCCAGCGTGCCGCCTGCCTGCAGGTCAAGGAGCATGAGCTTGACGGCATCAACCCCGAGTTCGAACTGGAGATCACCAAGATCCGCAAGTTTGCCGAGCCGGAACTCAACGAGGAGTTCTTCAAGATGGCTTTCCCGCAGGGCAACGTCACCTCGGAGGCCGAGTTTGACAAGTTCCTCGATGCGCAGATCGAGAGCGAGTTGCGTCGTGAGAGCGACTATCTCTTCACGCTGCAGCTGCGTGACTACCTCATCAAGAAGGCCGATCTGAAGATGCCCGAGGCATTCCTCAAGCGCTGGCTCTACACGATCAACGAGGGCAAGTTCACGATGGAGCAGATCGAGAAGGATTTCGATCAGTTCCTGAAGATGTTCACCTGGAACTACCTCCAGAAGCATTTCATCAAGGCCGACAACCTCACCGTAACGAAGGAGGAGGCGACGGCCGAGGCCAAGGCGCTGGCCGCCGCGCAGTTCGCGCAGTACGGCATGCCGTCGGCTCCGGATGACATGCTGGCCGGATATGCCGAGAAGATCCTCTCCGACAAGGAGCAGGGACAGAAGATCTACGAGAAGCTCTTCGAGACGAAGGTTGTCGAGGATGTCAAGTCGAAGATCAAGGTGACGGAAAAAGCCGTTTCCGCAGAGGATTTCGCCAAAATGGCGAATGCGCTTTAGGATTCGCGGAATTTTGATTATCTTTGGACTTTGCAGGCGCGATGTTTGCAAAGTCCTTTTCTTGTGTGCGCGGGGGCCGGGAGAAAGTGAGGATCTGGAGAGAGTGGGGCCGGATGACAGCGGGGATCTGGAGAGAGCCGGAGCCGGGGCCGGGGCCGGGAGACAGCGGGTGGCTGTCGGGAGGAATCCGGGGCGGTTGTTGCAAGGGTTACCGGGAGGAATCCGGGGTCGCTTGTTGCCAGGGCTGTCGGGAGGAATCCGGGATTGCTTGACCCGGGCGGTTGCGGAAGGCTCGGAAAACCGAGGAAGATGGCCGGGACGCTACGCTCTTTCCGGGTGTCGGCCCTGCGGGCAGAAGCCCCCCCCCGCAGACAATGTGTGTTGAAAGGATAACGAACCGAAGAATATGTCTGAATTTGAAAAATACGCCCGGAAGCATTGCGGGATCAGTTCGCTGAAACTGCATGATTTCCAATCCGTCAGCGCGGCCTATGTCTCGCCGACGATCATCGAGGAGCGCCAGCTGAACGTTGCCACCATGGATGTCTTCTCGCGTCTGATGATGGATCGCATCATCTTTCTCGGAGCCCCGATTTACGACGATGCCGCCAATATCATCCAGGCCCAGTTGCTGTTTCTCGAGTCGGTCGACCCCGACAAGGATATCCAGATCTACATCAACTCGCCCGGTGGTTCGGTCTCGGCGGGTCTGGGTATCTACGACACGATGCAGCTTGTGGCGTGCGACGTGGGGACCATCTGTACGGGCCTGGCCGCCTCGATGGGTGCCGTGCTGCTGACGGCCGGTGCGGCGGGCAAACGTGCCGCGCTGCCCCATGCCCGGGTGATGATCCACCAGCCGCTGGGCGGAGCCCAGGGTCAGGCCTCCGACATCGAAATCACGGCCCGCGAAATCATGAAGACCAAACGCGAACTCTACGAGATCCTCGCGGCCCATTCCGGCGTTTCGATCCGCAAGATCGAGAAGGACGCCGATCGAGACTACTGGCTTTCGGCCCCCGAGGCCAAGGAGTACGGCTTGATCGATACCGTACTCACCAAACGTGAGAAGTAACCTCCATGGCACAGAATCGCAACAACAAGAATGACAATACGAAGAACGGCGGCGACTGCTGCTCGTTCTGCGGCGCCAAACGCTCCGAAGTGGAGATCATGTTCCAGGGTATGGATGGCGCCAATATCTGCAACAAATGCATCGAGAACGGCTACCGGATTCTTCTCGACAACGACATCGTGGCGGGACACAAGAGCCACACGTCGGCAGCTCCGCTGAAGAAGGAGGAGCTTCTGAAGCCGGCTCAGATCAAGGAGTTTCTCGATCAGTATGTCATCGGGCAGGACGCCGCCAAGCGCTACATGTCCGTAGCGGTCTACAACCACTACAAACGCCTGCTTTATGCACCGAAGGAGAACGACGTCGAACTCGACAAGTCGAATATCGTGCTGGTGGGTCCTACGGGTACGGGCAAGACACTGATGGCCCGCACGATCGCCAAATTGCTGAAGGTTCCCTTCACGATCGTCGACGCCACGGTGCTCACCGAAGCCGGCTACGTGGGCGAGGATGTCGAGAGCATCCTTTCGCGGCTGCTGCAGGTGGCCGACTACGACGTCGAACAGGCGCAGCGCGGCATCGTCTTCATCGACGAGATCGACAAGATCGCCCGCAAGGGGGACAACCCTTCGATCACGCGTGACGTCTCGGGCGAGGGGGTGCAGCAGGCGCTGCTGAAGATCCTCGAAGGGACGGTTGTCAACGTTCCGCCCCAGGGCGGGCGCAAGCACCCCGAACAGAAGTTCATCCAGGTCGATACGCGCAACATCCTCTTCATCTGCGGCGGAGCGTTCGACGGCATCGAGAAGAAGATCGCCCAGCGGCTCAATACCCGGGCCATGGGCTATGGACGCATCAATGCCGATCCGATCGACCGGTCGAATCTGATGCAGTATATCACGCCCCAGGATCTTAAATCCTTCGGATTGATTCCCGAGCTGGTGGGGCGTCTTCCGGTGTTGACCTACATGCAGCCGTTGGGCCGCGATGCGTTGCGGTCGATCCTCACCGAGCCGCGCAACGCCATCATCAAACAGTACATACGACTCTTCGAGCTGGACGGTGTGAAGCTGACCTTCACGGAGGAGGTGCTGGACTACATCGTCGACAAGGCCGTGGAGTTCAAACTCGGCGCCCGGGGTCTGCGGTCGATCTGCGAGGCGATCATGATGGATACGATGTTCGAACTGCCGTCGACCGGCGCCCGGGAGTTCACCGTAACACTCGACTATGCGCGTGAGAAGATCGAGAAGGCCAACCTTCCGGCCCTCAAGCAGGTGGGGTGATTCCGGAGCGGGTCCGGACCGGGGTGTCCGGGCCGGACGGAGCCGTCCGACAAAGAGCAACCAACACTTAAATAAATAAACTTCAACGCAATGTCTACAACGAATTCAAAACTGACGCGTGTCGCCGACAACGTTCGCATCTTGTCGGCAGCGATGGTCGAAAAGGCGAAATCGGGACATCCGGGCGGAGCCATGGGCGGCGCCGACTTCATCACGGTGCTCTATGCCGAGTTTCTGCGCTATGATCCCGACAACATGGCCTATCCGTTCCGGGATCGGTTTTTCCTTGATCCGGGGCACATGTCGCCGATGCTCTATGCGACGTTGTCACTGGCCGGGCACTATACGACCGAGGATTTGCAGTCGCTGCGCCAGTGGGGCAGCGTGACGCCGGGACATCCGGAGGTCGACGTGATGCGCGGAGTGGAGAATACGTCGGGGCCGCTTGGTCAGGGGCATGCCATGGCCCTCGGAGCCGCCATAGCCGAACGTTTCATGGTGGCACGCTTCGGGGAGTGGATGGCTCACAGAACGTATGCCTACATTTCGGACGGGGCCGTCGAGGAGGAGATCTCGCAGGGCGTAGGCCGGATTGCCGGACATCTCGGGCTGTCGAATCTGGTGATGTTCTACGATGCGAACAACGTCCAGTTGTCGACGAAGGTCGACGAAGTCGATACGGAGAACGTGGCCATGAAGTACGAGGCATGGGGCTGGAACGTCCTGTCGATCGACGGCCACAACATCAACCAGATCCGCGAGGCGCTGGTCGCAGCCCAGAGCGAGACCGAACGTCCGACGCTCATCATCGGTCGTACGGTCATGGGCAAGGGAGCCAAGGGTCCTGCGGGCGAGAGCTACGAAAACCGCGTCTCGACTCACGGACAGCCGCTGACGGCCGCCGGAGCCGATTTTGCCGCTACGGTGAAGAACCTGGGCGGGGATCCCGAGAATCCCTTTGCCGTCTTCGAGGAGAGTCGCGAGGTCTTTGCCGAGCGCCGCGAGGCCCTGAAGGCCTGGGCTGCGGAGCAGGCTGCCGTCGAGAAGTCGTGGCGCAGCGAGCACAAGGAGCTGGCCCGCAAGCTGGATGATTTCCTCTCGGGACGTCTTCCCGAGATCGACTACAAACAGATCGAGGTGAAACCCGACGTGGCGACGCGTGCCGCCTCCGCCTCGGTTTTGGGGGTCTATGCCGATCGGTTCGACAACATGATCGTTTCGTCGGCCGACCTTTCGAATTCGGACAAGACGGACGGCTATCTGAAGAAGACCAAGGCCTTCACGAAGGGTGACTTTACGGGCAAGTTCTTCCAGGCGGGCGTCTCGGAGTTGACGATGGCCTGCGTGATGAACGGTATGGCGCTGCACGGCGGAGTGATTCCGGTTTGCGGGACCTTCTTCGTCTTCTCGGATTACATGAAGCCCGCCGTGCGCATGGCGGCGCTGATGCGTCTGCACGTGATCTACGTCTGGTCGCATGATTCGTTCCGTGTGGGAGAGGATGGTCCCACGCACCAGCCTGTGGAGCAGGAGGCGCAGATCCGTCTGATGGAGCACCTGAAGAACCATGAGGGAGAACGTTCGATGGTCGTTCTGCGTCCGGCGGATGCCGAGGAGACGGTCATGGCCTGGAAGCTGGCCGTGGAGGAACATCGTCCCGTGGCGCTGGTGCTGTCGCGTCAGACGATCAAGAACCTGCCGACTCTGGGTGCCAGCCGTCGCGAGGAGGCTGCGCAGGTGGCCAAGGGTGCTTACGTGGTGATGGATGCCGCCAAACCGGCTGCCGTGCTGATTGCGTCGGGTTCGGAGGTTTCGACGTTGGTCGAGGGTGCCGAACAGCTCGCTGTGGAGGGGATTTCCGTCCGTGTGGTGAGCGCCCCGAGTGAGGGTTTGTTCCGGGACCAGCCCAAATCCTACCAGGAGACGGTGCTTCCGGCCGGATTGCCGCGTTACGGCATGACGTCGGGACTTCCGGTGAATCTGCAGGGACTGGTCGGCGAGAATGGCGTGATCCACGGTCTGGACCATTTCGGATATTCGGCGCCCTACAAGGTGCTCGACGAGAAGTTCGGCTACAACGGAGCCACGGTGGCTGCCGAAGTAAAGAAAATGTTGGGCCGGTAGCCCGTCGGGCAACAGACCGGCCATGTCAGGAGAGGAGACCGAAGAGGCCTCCTCCCTTTTTATAATAAGGTGTGAAAGCGGATTTTGCGTTTTTTGGAAAAAATCTCCGAAAAAAGCTGGATAATCCGTGAAAACCCCTTATATTTGCGGTCCCGTCTGTCAAGCGGGGAATGTGGAAAGATTTGACTGATTGCAAACCACAATAAAAAATCGCTAAAACAGCACGTTTTTTATTTTTCCAACAGCCAATTTTTCCCATTTTAGACGTTTAACCTTAAAAAACGGTACAAAATGGGTTTTTTGTTTACATCGGAGTCTGTCTCGGAAGGACACCCCGATAAGGTCTCGGATCAGATTTCCGACGCCATTCTCGACGAGTTTCTCCGTCATGATCCCAATTCGAAGGTCGCATGCGAAACGCTCTGTACCACGGGCCTTGTGGTCGTGGCCGGCGAGGTGCGCTCGGAGGCCTATGTCGATGTGCAGGGCGTGGCACGCCGCGTGATCGAACGCATCGGCTACACGAAGAGCGAATACCAGTTCGACTGCAACTCGTGCGGCGTTCTGTCGGCCATCCACGAACAGTCGTCCGACATCAACCAGGGTGTAGTCCGCGAGCAGGAGGAGGAACAGGGTGCCGGTGACCAGGGCATCATGTTCGGCTATGCCTGCAACGAGACGCGCGAGATGATGCCTGCGACGCTGATCCTCTCGCACGTCATCCTCAAGGAGCTGGCCGTCATCCGCCGCGAAGGCAAGGTGATGACCTACCTGCGTCCCGATTCGAAGTCGCAGGTGACGATCGAGTACGACGAGCGGACGAACAAGCCGCTGCGCGTGCATACGATCGTGGTGTCGACGCAGCATGATGAATTTGTCCGCCCGGGCAACGGTCTGAGTGAGAAGCAGGCCGAACGTCAGATGCAGGAGCGCATCCGCGAGGATGTGCGTACGATCCTCATTCCGCGCGTGAAGGCGCGTCTGGAGCGTGCCGGGGACAAGCTGGCCGATCTGATCGGCGACGACTACATCCTGCACGTGAATCCTACGGGCAAATTTGTCATCGGCGGCCCTCACGGGGATACCGGTCTGACGGGCCGCAAGATCATCGTCGACACCTACGGAGGCCGCGGAGCCCATGGCGGCGGCGCCTTCTCGGGCAAGGACTCCTCGAAGGTGGACCGTTCGGCGGCCTATGCCGCGCGCTACATCGCCAAGAATCTGGTTGCGGCGGGCGTTGCCGACCAGATGCTTGTGGAGCTGAGCTATGCCATCGGTATCGCCGAGCCGCTGTCGATCTATGTCGACACGTACGGTTCGCCGCGTCCGAAGGCTCTGGAAGGGATGACCGACGGTGAAATAGCCCGCCGAATCGGCAAACTCTTCGATCTGCGTCCTGCCGCCATCGTAAAACGTTTCGGATTGAAGAATCCGATTTTCGAGGCCACGGCCTCCTACGGACACTTCGGAAACCGTCCTTATCGCAAGACGGTGAAGGTCTGGGAGAACGGCCGGGAGGTGGAGCGCGAGATCGAGTTCTTCGGTTGGGAGAAGCTCGATGCCGTGGATGCCGTCCGTCGGGAATTCGGACTTTAGTGCACGGAATTTGCGACAATCGGGGCATTCGGGAGGATGCTCCGATTTTTTTTGTACAAAAGGGACATACTAACCGGACAATTTCGACCGTTTGTCCCACAAAAGAAATTTGAAACATTGCCTATGTGGAAAAAATTGCCTCCGATTATTGATAAACACTAAACTCTTGATTGGTATGAAAAAGGCATTTTTGATTTTGGGACTCGTAGCCGTTTCGGCCCTTGCCGGCGGAGTGACGGCATGGGCCGTAGGCGGAGACCGTGAGGACTCCGTAGCATATGTCGAGCGTCAGGTGGAGCGCACCCCGGCGTTGGGCAACCATTTTACCTCTTATCAGAATGAACAATATCCCGACCTGACCTATGCGGCGGAGAATGCCGTGAAGGCCGTCGTGAATATCGAGGCCATCCAGCAGGTGGAGATGCCGCGGCGTGGTTACGATCCCTTCCTGGAGTTCTTCGGCATACCCCAGGATTACGGTTATGGTGACGGTCGTCCGCAGTATCGCGAGCAGCGGGCCGGCGGTTCTGGCGTGATCATTTCGGAGGACGGTTACATCGTGACGAACAACCACGTGGTGGACGGCGCCTCGAAACTCCGCGTGAAACTCAATGACGGACGGACGTTCGACGGCAAGCTGATCGGTACGGATTCGGCCACGGACCTTGCGCTGTTGAAGATCGAGGCCAAGGATCTTCCGACGCTGCCCTTCGGATCGTCGGATGCACTGCGTCTGGGCGAATGGGTGCTGGCCATCGGTTCGCCCTTTGACCTTCAGTCGACCATTACGGCCGGTATCGTGAGTGCCAAGGCCCGCCAGTTGGGAGCCATTCCCAACGATTTCCGGATCGAATCGTTCATCCAGACCGATGCCGCCGTGAATCCCGGAAATTCGGGCGGAGCGCTGGTCAACACCCACGGAGAGCTGGTGGGCATCAATACGCTGATCAAGTCGCAGACGGGCAGTTACGTGGGCTATTCGTTCGCCATTCCCGAGTCGATCGTCCGCAAGGTGGTTGTCGATCTGAAGGAGTACGGCGTCGTACAGCGTGCCATGTTGGGCATTCAGTTCCGCGTGGTGGATCAGGACTTCCTCGATACGGAGGGCAAGGATCTGGGAATCAAGGAGCTTGGCGGTGCCTATGTAGCCAGTGTCTCGGAGGGAGGATCGGCTTCGGAAGCCGGCATCCGCAAGGGAGATGTGATTCTGGATATCGACGGTGTGAAGATTACCGAGCCTTCGACGTTGCAGGAGCAGATCGCCAAACGCCGCCCCAACGATAAGGTCAAATTATCGATAAAAAGGGACGGACAAGTGAAACAAATTGAGGTGACTTTGCGTAATAAGGCTGGTAAAACGGAATTGTTGACCAAAGAGGACGTCGACGTGGTCGAGGCCCTTGGCGGAAAGTTCGCCGATGCCGGGGCGAAACTGTGCCGTGAGCTCGATATCAAGGGCGGAGTACAGGTTGTCGGCATCAAGGCGGACGGCATTCTGGCCCGCGCCCGCGTCAAGCAGGGATTTGTGATTACCCACATCAACGATCAACCGGTCTATTCGCTCAGCGACATGCAGCGCATGACCGAGAAGATCCGTTCGATCGACGGTATCTATCCCAACGGCCGTTCGGCAAGCTACATGCTCGTCGAGTAGCCGGTGATCCGGAGGCGGGTTTCGTGTCGAATGGAAGAGAAACTATTTTAGGAAGTTAGGATAAGGATATGCGTCAACTCAAAATCACAAAGTCCATCACCAACCGCGAGAGCGCTTCGTTGGACAAGTATCTCCAGGAGATCGGCAAGGAGGAGCTCATCACGGTGGAAGAGGAGGTGGAACTCGCACAACGGATCAAAAAAGGCGATCAGGAAGCTCTCGAGAAACTCACCAAGGCGAATCTCCGATTCGTGGTTTCGGTGGCCAAACAATACCAGAACCAGGGTCTGAGTCTCCCGGATTTGATCAACGAGGGGAACCTCGGACTGATCAAGGCTGCCGAGAAGTTCGATGAAACCCGCGGCTTCAAGTTTATCTCCTATGCCGTGTGGTGGATCCGGCAGTCGATTCTCCAGGCGCTGGCCGAGCAGTCGCGTATCGTGCGTCTGCCGCTGAACCAGGTCGGCTCGCTCAACAAGATCAACAAGGCCTTCGCCCGTTTCGAACAGGAGCATGAACGTACGCCGTCGCCCGAAGAGCTGGCTACCGAACTGGAACTTCCGAAGGAGAAGGTAACCGATACGCTGCGTGTTGCAGGACGGCATGTGTCGGTGGATGCACCCTTCGCCGATGGAGAGGACAACTCGCTGTTGGACGTGTTGGTGAACCCTGATTCGCCCAACGCCGACCGTGGACTGATCAACGAGTCGCTGTCGACCGAGGTTGAACGGGCTCTGGAGACGCTGACCGAGCGGGAGCGCGACATCATCAAATACTTCTTCGGCATAGGCTGCTCGGAGATGACGTTGGAGGAGATCGGCGAGAAGTTTGACCTTACGCGAGAACGCGTGCGTCAGATCAAGGAGAAGGCGATCCGTCGTCTGCGTCACTCGTCGCGTTCGAAACTGCTGAAATCCTATCTGGGATAGTATCCCGTCGGGACAGACGAACGGAATAGGAAAAACCGGAGGTTAAGACCTCCGGTTTTTTTGTATGTTGTTGTCGGCGTTTGTCGGACAACGATCTTTGTCGGGTGATCTCCGTCGGATACTGCGTGTCGGGCGGACGGGTTGAAATCGCTGGCGGTGATTCCCCGGTGGCTACCAGTTGATGGGCTCCTTGCCCAGACTTCGGAGGTATTCATTGGCCTGCGAGAAGTGGTGACAGCCGAAGAACCCGCGGTAGACCGAAAGCGGCGAGGGGTGCGGCGCCTTCAGAATGAGGTTACGCGTCGGGTCGGCAATGGCGCCCTTTCGCTGGGCATAGCTGCCCCAGAGCATGTAGACAATTCCCTGCTTGCGCTCGGCAATGGCCCGCACAACGGCATCGGTGAAGGTCTCCCAACCTCGTCCGGCATGTGATGCCGCCTCGTGAGCCCGGACCGTCAGCACGGCGTTCAACAACAAAACCCCCTGTTCAGCCCAGCGATCGAGATTCCCGCTGGAGGGAATCGGACGTCCCGTGTCGTCGGCCACCTCCTTGAAGATGTTCTGCAACGACGGCGGAAAGGGAATTCCGTCAGCTACCGAAAAGCAGAGTCCGTTGGCCTGTCCGGGGCCGTGATAGGGATCCTGCCCGATGATAACCACCTTCAACTGGCTGAAAGGGCATTTGTCGAAGGCCCGGAAGATATTGCTTCCTCGCGGATAGATACGGTGCGAGGCATACTCCTGACGTACGAAATCGGTGAGTTGGGCAAAATAGGGTTTTTCGAACTCCGGAGCGAGAATCTCTTTCCAGTCCGCGGCGATTCTTACATCCATGTTACAAGGTAGTTAAAGTAGCGTAAATGTAGTAAAAAGTTCGATAAAAGAGGTATCTTTGCATGTAAAACCTTCGTGGAGTATGAAAAAGAGAATAGGAAGCCTTCTTGCGGGGCTTTTTGCGACGACTTTGGTGCTGGCCTCGGATGGCGACGGTTCGGTTCGAAGCCTGATCTTTCTGATCGGGGACGGCATGGGTCTGGCCCAGGTGTCGATGTTGCAACTTGAAAAGGGGGATACGTTGACGGCTTTTGATCGGGCACAGGGTGTTGCCTTGATCCGGACGCGCTCGGCGAACAGCCGTGTCACCGATTCGGCAGCGGCCGGAACGGCTCTTTCGTCGGCAACAAAGACCGGTAACGGAATGCTGGGGGTCGATCTGGCGGGAAATTCCTTGCGGTCGATGATGACGCGGGCTCAGCAGCAGGGCATGCCGACGGGAATTGCCGTAACCTGCTATCTGCAGCATGCCACTCCGGCGGCCTTCTATGCGCATGAGAACAATCGGAACGAGACATTATCCATTACCCGGGACCTGATGGAGAGCGACGTTGACGTGTTGTTCGGGGGCGGCCGCAAGTGGCTTGCGGAGGAGTGTCCCGAGGGCGGCAGTGGTTTGGACGCCTTTCGCCGACGCGGGTATTTCGTCACGGAAACGCTTGCTGCGACCGATACCCTGACCCGGGGTCGTGTTTTGTGCGTGGCGGCCGAAAAGCATCTGGCTCCGGCTCCGGAACGCGGGGATTTCCTGCCCCGGGCTACGCGCAAGGCTCTTGAATTGCTCGGAAACGAGGCGGCGGATCGTGGTACCGGCTTTCTGCTGATGGTGGAGGGGTCGCAGATCGACTCGGCCGGGCATGCCAACGATATCGAATGGATGCAGGCCGAGTTGCGGGATTTCGAGCGTACGGTAGCCGTGGCGATGGATTATGCCGACCGGACCCCCGGGGTGCTGGTTGTCATTGCGGCCGACCACGAGACGGGAGGACTTTCGCTTCCCGGGGTGGAGAAGGATTTTACCCGAGCCAACGGTAATGCCCGCTACAATTTCTCGACCCATAATCACTCGGCTACAATGGTTCCGGTCTATCTGTATGGAACGGGAGCCGACCGTATCCACGGCGTGATGGAAAATAGCGAACTGTCGCGGCGTATCATGGAACTGTTGGGGTTGCAGTGAGCCCGAGCGGCGGATCGGTGAGACGGGATGCTGCGGCCCCGGACGACCGGGTGTCGACGGCCTGTCGGTAGCCGGGATGCGGCATCTCCAACGTGCCGGAATCTCTTTCCGTGGCGGAATCCGGTATCGAAAGAAGGGTCGGACTTAACGTCCGGCCCTTCTGGCCTCTTCGGCATCTTTTTCGAGTTTTTCGTCCTCCTCCCAGTCAAACCACGGAAAGTCGCGCCGTCCCTCGAGGCGGAAGCGCGTGTAGGTGATCGGAAGCCCCATCCCGAGGAATCGCTCCTCGTAGGCGGTCTTTACCGAGAGCGTCTCGTCGGCATGGCCCGAGCCGTAGATGTCCGGTTCGGAGACTTCGCACGGAAGTCCGAATCGGTGAATCACCTCGTTCGTATAGGCATAGAGGTGTTTCGAGTCGGTTTTGAGGTTGATTGCACCGTCGGGCCGCAGCATCCGGGCGTAATATTCGAGAAAGAGCGGCGAGGTGAGACGTTTTTTGGCACGACGCGTCTTGAGCTGGGGATCGGGGAAGGTAATCCAGATCTCGGCGACCTCGTTTTCGGCGAAGAGCCCGTTGATGAATTCGATCCGGGTGCGCAGGAATCCGACGTTTGTCATGCCGCGTTCGGTTGCGGTTTTTGCCCCGCGCCACATCCGCGCCCCCTTGATATCGATGCCGATGTAGTTGCGGGCGGGGTCCCGTTCGGCCAGGGCTACGGTATATTCCCCCTTGCCGCATCCGAGTTCGAGGACGATGGGATGGTCGTTGTGGAAGAAATCCGTGTTCCAATGCCCCTTGAGCGGGTGGTCGTGCCGGAAAACCTCCTCGAATTCGGGTTGTACGAAGCAGGCGAAGGTGAGATTCTCGCGAAAACGGCGGAGTTTGTCTTTTCCCATGGATGTCTGTTGCTTGGTGGTGGTAGGTTTTGGGGAGGGATGGGGTCAGTTGCTTTTCGAGAGCCGGATTCCGACAGCCTCGACGCCGCGTACGCTGCGCTCGGGGGTGACAACGAGGCGATATTCCCCCGTCCGGGAGAGTCGGATCCGCCGGCGGTAGGGGATCAGGTATTCGTGCATCAAGGCTGCAGGTGTGTTCTTGCGGGTGATGGCCAGCAGAAAGGACTCCTCGAAACGCAGGGAATCCGGTGAGAGGGTGGCGATGCGGACCGTGAGCGTATCCTCCGTAAAACGGTCGTTACAACGCAGAAAGAGCGCGGCATCGCGCAACGTCAGCGTATCGGCATTCTCCATCCGGATCTCGATGGCTTCGCTCCACTTCCGGGCCGGAATGTCCGTTACGGCACTCTGATAGGGTGACGAACAACTGGCGCCTCCCGTCAGAAACACGCTGCACCATATGATTTGTCGGATCCGTCTCTTCACCGTTGCATCATCTTCGGTCTATCCTTTTCCTCCACGTTGTGGGCGGTTATTCGTTTGGAGGGGTGGAGCCGTTAGACGATCCCGTATTGCGGGAATCTCCACGATCGTTCCGGGCGTTGTTGCCGTTTGCGCCACGACGGTGGTTGCGGCGATGATTGCGGTTGCCGCCTTCGCGTGGGGAGGCGGTGTTGTCTCCGTTTGTTTTCCCGTTTGCTTCGTTGTCACTCTTTTCGCGCGGATCCCGGTTGGCGTTCTCCTGTCGAGGCTCGCGGTTGTCGCGATTCTCCCCATTGCCGCGACGTCCGTTCTCCTGTCGGGGCTTCGGGGTATTCTCACCGGCCGCATTGCCTTTGCTGGCCCCCTGGGTGTTCGGGCCGTTCTTCTCGGAGTTGCCGCGATTCCCGTTCTGATTGCCGTTGTTGCGGTTTCGCGGGTTGCGGCGTTGCGGATTCCCGGGGGTCTGTTCGCGGGATGACTCTCCATCTTCGGCTGCTGTCGGTGCCGCCTGTTGGGCCCGGGTGTTCTGGCCGTTCTGGCCGTTTTGTCCGTTCTGGCTGTTCCGGTTTTTGTTCTTGCCGCCCCGTTTGCGGCGTTTGGCCTGGTCGAAGCGGGTGATGCTGTCCTCCTCCGAACGGTAGGTGGGCTCCTCCACCGCGGGACGAACCTCATCGTCGGGCTGCAATTGCTCGACCTTTTTGCCCTGTCTGTTCAGCGCCAGGATCTCTTTGACGCGCGATACGGAGAGCGTGATGACGTTCGAGAGCGTCTCCTTGGAGGACGAAAAGGTCATCGTTCCGGCCAATACGTCACTCTTGACCGGGAACCACTCACCCTGTTCGGTCACGAGCGGCTCGCGCAGGCGCGGGAAATCCTTCCGTGCATCGACATAGGCGTCGTACTCGTACATCATGCAGCACTTGAGTTTCGAACATTGCCCGGCCAGCTTCTGGGGATTGAGCGAGATGTCCTGTACGCGGGCCGCGCCGGTCGTCACGCTCGAGAAGGTCGACATCCACGAGGCACAGCATAGTTCGCGTCCGCAGGCGCCCAGACCGCCGATGCGTCCGGCCTCCTGCCGGGCTCCGATCTGCTTCATCTCGATGCGGATGTGGAAGCGTTCGGCGAAGACCTTGATCAGTTCGCGGAAGTCGACGCGTTCATCGGCGATGTAGTAGAAGATGGCCTTGATCTTGTCTCCCTGGTATTCGACGTCGCCGATCTTCATGTTGAGTCCCATGTCTGCGGCGATCTGCCGCGAGGCGATCATCGTTTCGTGTTCCAGGGCGATGGCCTCCTGCCAGCGTTCGATGTCGTAGGGTTTGGCCTTGCGGTAGATCTTCTTGTACTCGCCGTTGTAGGGGGTGAATCCGATGCGGCGCATCTGCCGGGCCACCAGGTCGCCCGTGAGCGAGACGATGCCGATATCGTGCCCGGGCGAGGCCTCGACGGCCACGATGTCACCGCGCTTGAGGTCGAGGTGGTTGACGTTCTGGTAGAACGAACGTCGGGTATTCTTGAATCGCACCTCGACGATATCCGAGGGTTCGTTGACGGGATATTCGTCGAGCCAGGGTGTTTCGTGCAGTTTGAAGCAACCGTCGCAGAGCCGGACTTCGGGCTCCGAGCCGCAGTTGCAGAAGGCGCATCCGCGTCCCACTTCGGGTTTGCAGGCGCCGTTATGTTGTTTTTCGATCTCCATTTCGGGTATAATTTGCGTAAAGATACGAAAAAAATTGATTCCGCCACGTATTATTTTGCCGCGTGAAGTCTCCGCACGCTGTGGCGGATGCGCAGAATCAGCAGCACGGCGGCCGCCGAGAGTCCGAAAGTGAAGCCCAGAAAGAGCCCCGAAGGACCCATGCCGAGGGTGAATCCCAGGAGATATCCTACGGGAAGATTCAACAGCCAGTAAGCCACGAAGGCGATCGGCATGATGATCTTCACGTCCTGAATGCCGCGCAGAATCCCCACGGAGACGTTTTGCACACCGTCCGAGAGTTGGTACAGGGCGGCCAGAACCAGCAGTTGGGAGGTGATGGTGATGACCTCGGGGTTCGAGGTGAAGAGCGTGGGAATGATGTGCCGCAGGGAGATGAAGAGCAGGGCGGCCAGGGCGTTCCAGGCCAATACGAGGTGATATGACGCCTTGGCGGCCAGGGAGAGTTCTCCGATGTTGCGGGCTCCGTAGCAGTGGGAGACCCGGATCGTGGTGGCGGCACCGATCGACATGACGATCATGAAGGCACAGTTGCCGATTGTCATGGCGATCTGGTTGGCACTCAGGGCCTGCTTGTTGAACCATCCCATCATGATGCCCGTTCCGACGAAGGCCGAGGATTCGAGGAACATCTGCAACGAAATGGGACCTCCCATGTGGAAGAGTTCCCGAATGGTTCTCCACGAGAAACCCCTCCACGAAAACCCCCGGAAATAGAGTCTGTAACGGCTCCCGGCACAAAAGTATCCGATCATGATCAACATGCCGATCACCCGGGCCAGCAGGGTTCCCAGTCCGGCCCCTTCGGCCCCCATCTCGGGCATGCCGCAGCGGCCGTAGATGAACAGCCAGTTGAAAGCGATGTTGGCCGCATTGGCGATGATCGTGGCATACATCTCGGCCCGGGTATTTCCGACGCCCTCGAGGAACTGCTTGAAGGCGAAGAAGAGCATGACGGCCGGCATGCTGTATACGAGCATCTTGTAGTAGGGGATGGCCATGTCGACGACGTCGGCGGGCTGGTTCAGCGCGTAGAGCAGCGGAATGGCGGCATACTGGAGGGCGGACATCGCCATCCCGAGCACTCCGTAGAACAGGATGCCGTTCTGGAGGAGCTTCGAGGCCTGTGCGCGGTCTCCCTGGACGTAGCGCTCTCCGACCAGGGGTGTCATGCCCAGGGCGATGCCGATCGAGGCGATGAAGAGGATGAAGAAGACCGAGCCGCCGAACGATACGGCAGCCAGCGGTGTGGGGTCGTTGCCGCCGTAACGGCCGACCATCAGATTGTCGGCAAACTGCGTGAGAATCTGCCCCAGCTGAGTCAGCACGACGGGCAGGGCCAGCCGCAGGTTCTGTCGGTATTGTTCCTTATAGATTGAAAAACGGTAGGTCATGCGGAACGTGTTTGGGCCGCAAAGGTACGAAATTCTTCCCGAAAAGAGCGGATAATCCGCCAGCCGGGCGCTTTTTCTTCCCGGATGAGGAAGAAAAGCGCCCGGGGCCTGGCGGATCGTGAGACGTTGTCCTGCGGATCAGGCTACACGAAGCCGTACGCCGTGGTGTTTGTCCGACTCCACGATGACGGTACCTCCTTCGTGGAGTTTTCCGTCGATGATCAATGCCGAGAGCGGCTCTTCGACCTGATCGGTAAGCGTACGTTTCAGGGCCCGGGCGCCATAGCGGGCCTCGTATCCCATTTTGGCGAGGCGGCGTTTGGCTCCGTCGGTGATACGGAGTTTGTATCCGAGGCGTCGGGTCCTGTCGAGCAACCCCTGCAACTCCAGATCGACGATGCGCTCCACGTCCGGAATCTCCAGCTGCCGGAAGAAGATGATGTCGTCGATGCGATTCAGGAATTCCGGCGTGAAGGTCTTCTCCAGGGCTTTGCGGTATTCGGCCTGCGGAGCTCCGTTGATGGCGTTGCGTTTCGAGGCGGTGGCGTACCCCACCTGTACGGAACGGCTTACGGCAGCCCGTGATCCGATGTTCGAGGTCATGATGAGAATCGTGTTGCGGAAGTCGACGCGTCGTCCCGATCCGTCGGTGAGATGTCCCTCGTCGAAGATCTGCAGCAGGGCGTTGAAGACCTCCGGATGCGCCTTCTCGATCTCGTCGAAGAGCACGACGGCATACGGCTGGCGACGGACGGCTTCGGTCAGCTGTCCGCCCTCGCCGTAGCCGACATAGCCCGGAGGGGCTCCGATCAGGCGGGCGACGTTGTGCTTCTCGGCGTATTCGCTCATGTCGATGCGGATCAACCCGCGGCGTTCGTCGAAGAGCCAGCGCGAAACCTCCTTGGCCAACAGGGTCTTGCCCACCCCCGTGGGTCCCACGAAGAGAAAGACGCCGATCGGACGTCGCTCGTCTTTCAGCCCGGCGCGGGAGCGGCGGATCGTGCGGGAGATCCGTTCGACGGCCTCCCGTTGCCCGATGACCCGCTGTGCGAGGTGCTCGCCGAGCCGTTGCAGACGGCTCTGTTCGCCGTCGGAGAGCCTCTCGGCGGGAATCCCCGTCATGGAGGTGATGACCTCGCGGATCTGCTCTTCCCCGATCTCCACGGGGTTTCTTTCCAGGCTCTGGCGCCATTCGGCACGGCTTTCGTCGATTTTCGAGCGCAGGGAGATCTCCCGCAGACGGGCCGATGCGGCCTTCTCGTAGACAAACGTCTCGACGGCCTCCCGACGCTCCCGGCGGGCCTGGGCAAGATCCTCCTCCATGTGTCGCAACTCTTCGGGTTCGTGCGCGCTTCCGAGCCGGGCCCGCGATCCGGCCTCATCCAGGACGTCGATGGCCTTGTCCGGGAAGTATCGGTCCGAGATGTAGCGCTCCGAAAGGGCCACACACGCCCGCAGCGCCTCCTCCGTGTAGTGTACACGGTGGTGCCGTTCGTAGTGCGGGGCGATGTTGTGCAGGATGCGGAGCGTCTGTTCCGGCGTCGTGGGTTCGACCACGATGCGCTGGAAGCGTCGTTCGAGAGCCGAATCGCTTTCGATGTTTTCGCGGTATTCGTCCAGTGTCGTGGCACCGATGGTCTGGATCTCGCCGCGTGCGAGGGCCGGTTTGAGCATGTTGGCCGTATCGAGACTTCCCTGGGTGGCTCCGGCCCCCACGATGGTGTGGATCTCGTCGATGAAGAGAATCGTGTTGCGGGCGCTGCGCAGCTCGTCGAGGAGCTGTTGCATCCGCTCCTCGAACTCGCCGCGGAACTTCGTTCCGGCGACGAGCGCGGCGATATCCAGCGCAAAGAGCCGCTTGTCGGCAATCGTGTAGGGGACCTCGCCGCGCGAGATGCGCAGCGCCAGCCCTTCGACAATGGCGCTCTTGCCCACACCGGCCTCACCGATCAGAATAGGATTGTTTTTCTTGCGGCGTGACAATATCTGGATTACGCGCTCGATCTCGGCGTCACGCCCCACCACGGGATCGATACGCCCTTCCCGGGCCATTCGGGTGAGGTCCGTGCCGAACTTGTCGAGCATCGAACTCTTTTCCGTCTTGTTCTCCTCGTGGTAGTCGAGCAGGTTGACTACCGGGATTTCGATCCGGAAATCGTCTCCGGCCGCGAAACGTCGGAGACCGTCGGCAATGGTTTCGGCCTTCACGCCGTACATCTCCAGGACGCGAGCCGTTGTAGAGGCACGCTCTTCGACGATATGTTGCAGGGCGTGGGCCGTGGAGATGCTCCGTTGTGCGGGAAATGCGTCGAGCAGCTCCTGGGTGAAGTTGCGGTAGAACTCTTCGGGAGACCGGGTTTCGCCGGATCCCGGATTTCCCGGAGTATCGATTTCGCGTTCGATGCGCAGGCGCACCTGGTAGAGTTCCCAATCCTTGAGCCGAGCAGAAAGAAGTTGGTAGGCCAGGGATCCCTCCTCGCGAAGCAGTTCGAGTGCCAGGACGTCCTTGAGCGAGTGGGTCATTCCCGCCTTGGTGGTGTTGAATGCCGCTCGGGCGATGATGCCCTCCAGCGTCTTTGAGATTTTCGGTTGCATGTTGCGTCGTCGTTAAATTCGCCACACTAACGACCGGACGCTTCTGTTTATTATGCGGGCTGAATCGTCTATTCGGACACGTCGTTGCTATCGTGCTGACGCCGGGGCCATTCGCCGACCTCCATGTCGTGCATTTCGCCGCCCTCGAACTTCAGACGGATGGCTGTACGGACCTTGTGGAAGCCGCGTTCGCCGGCGGCCCCGGGGTTGACGGTCAGCATCTCGTAGACGGGATCGTAGATCACCTTCAGGATGTGCGAATGGCCGGCGATGAAGAGTTTCGGGCGCAGTGCCTGGATCTGCCGCAGGGCCCGCGGGTCGTAACGTCGCGGATAGCCTCCGATGTGGGTCATCAGCACCCGTACCCCCTCGCACTCGAACGACTGGAAGAGCGGGTAGACGCGGCGGGTGATCCCGTCGTCGATGTTGCCGCTGACGGCGCGCAGGGGCTTGAACGAGGCGATGCGGTCGGCCAGTTCGAGCGATCCGATGTCGCCGGCGTGCCAGATCTCGTCGACATCCTTGAGAAATTCACGCAACGGTTCGTCAAAGCATCCGTGCGTATCGGAGATGATTCCTATGCGTTTCATGGTGGGAGGATTGCGGCCTGCGCGTGCCTATTTGTACTTGTCTTTCCAGAGGCGGGCGATGCGTTCGGCAATCTTGGCCTCGGCGGCATTCTGTGTGTCGGGTTCGTAGAATTTCGTGCCGGAGAGCGATTCGGGCAGGAATTCCAGTTCGGCGAAGTGTCCCTCGTAGTCGTGGGCGTATTTGTAGCCCTCGGCATAGCCGGCCTGCTTCATCAGACGGGTCGGGGCGTTGCGCAGATGGAGCGGTACGGGACGGTTTGTCGTGTCGTGTTCGACCATTGCGAGGGCCTTGTTGATGGCCATGTAGGCCGAGTTGCTCTTGGGCGAGGTGGCCAGATAGATCGTCGTTTCGGCCAGGGTGATGCGTGCCTCGGGCATACCGATCTTGTGCACCGTGTCGAAGCAGGCGTTGGCCAGCAGCAGGGCGTTGGGGTTCGCGAGCCCGATGTCCTCCGAGGCGAGGATCACCAGCCGCCGGGCGATGAAACGCGGCTCCTCGCCGCCGGCCAGCATCCGGGCCAGATAGTAGATGGCGGCGTTGGGGTCGCTGCCCCGGACCGACTTGATGAAGGCCGAAATGATGTCGTAATGCTGTTCTCCGTTCTTGTCGTAGAGGGCGATGTTCTCCTGGAGACAGTCCTGCACGTACTGGTCCGTGATCGTCACCTTGCCGTCGGAGGCTCCGACCACGATGTCGAGGATGTTGAGCAGCTTGCGGGCATCGCCTCCCGAGAAGCGGAACAGCGCCGCCGTCTCCCGTACCTCGATCTGGCGTTCGCGCAGTTCGGAGTCCTTGGCCAATGCGCGGTCGAGCAGTTTTTGCAGATCGGCATCCTCCAGGGCCTTGAGGATGTAGACCTGGCAGCGGCTCAGCAGCGGGGAGATCACCTCGAATGAGGGGTTCTCGGTCGTGGCGCCGATCAGCGTGACGATTCCCTGCTCGACGGCCCCCAGCAGCGAATCCTGCTGTGACTTGTTGAAACGGTGGATCTCGTCGATGAAAAGAAACGGGGGCTGCTGGTCGAAAAAGCGCTGTTTACGGGCTGATTCGATTACTTCGCGAACCTCCTTGACGCCCGACGTAACGGCCGAAAGGGTGAAGAACGGACGGTTGAGTTGCGAGGCGACGATTCGCGCCAGCGTGGTCTTCCCCACTCCGGGCGGTCCCCAGAGGATGAACGAGGGGACGTTACCCGTCTCGAAGAATTTGCGGAAGACACCTTTGGGGCCCACAAGATGCTCCTGCCCGATGTATTCATCGAGGGTCTGCGGGCGCAGGCGTTCGGCTAATGGGATATTGGGCATGACTCGGCACGTTTTTTACGGGTCAAAGATACGAAAAAACCGGGAAGAATAGTTTCTCCGTTTTTCTCCTTTTTGATGCGGAAGCGGATAGTACCTCCTTCCACCGGATTTCACTGTCGGGCGCATCCGTAGTTGTTTATGGCGCTTTTTGCCGACCCAAAAAGCGCCGCAAAAACCGAGCGGGAGGCTGAATAGGCTTGATCTTTCTGCACCCGCTCAGCTTGGCTTTTGGCCGATTCCCGCGAAAGCGACTTGCGGATGGTTTTGGTGGTACCTTTTGACACCAAAAGGTACCGGTCTAAAAGAACGGTTTAGGCCCGGCCCGCCTGAGAGGCGGGACTTCGGGGCGGCTCCGGACTTGCCGGACCCCTCCCTTCCCGCCCCTTGCAGAAAAAGAGATTCCGGCTCTTTTTTGGATTCTCCCCCGAAATCACTATCTTTGTTCTGTGGGCGGGTCCGTTCCGCCGCATGACATATTATTAACGTAAGCGTTACGTTATTGTTCTCGCTAACAAAAAGGCCATTAAAAGAAGCGTACAAGAACGATAGATGTAATGCTCGCGCTTTTGCGCGGGCTTTTGTTTATCGTGTGCGCGGGTATTGGCCTACCTTGTTAGCCGATAAGTAACTGACCCGTGCTTTTTTATGAAAAAACGGCAAATTTTCTTTCCGGTGGTGGGAGCCCTTCTTGTGATGCTGCTCCCGACAGGGTGTGACCGACAGTTGCAGTTCGACCTGGCCGAACGGGAGTTTCTCCGGGTGACCGATCTGCAGTCGATGCTTCTCGACGAGGTGCTCCGCTCCTATGCCGGAGCCACGTCTCGCGAGATCGAAACCCTCCACGACGGCTATCTGCACGACGGCACTTTCGCCCTGCTCGATTCGCTCGACGAACAGACCGGACGGGTGTTGGAACGCATGGAGCGTTTCTGCACAAACCAAACTGCCGGACGTCTGGTCGAGGGGGTGACGCTTCGTCTGCGCCTGTCGCGGCGGCTGACCGATGCCGAGATCCCCTTTGTCTACCGCTCGTTCCCGCCGCCGTGGGAGTATCTCGAACCCGATGCCGCGGAGCGAATGTCGGAACGCGGTGATTGCCGGCATTCCCGCCGTGAATAGACAAGGCGCCTTCCCCTGATGGAGAAGGCGCCTTGTGGTTGTCGGATAGCGGCCGGGCGCTATGCCTCGGGCTTGCGCAGCGTGAGGTAGAGCTCGTCGAGCTGCGACTGGTCGATGAAGTTCGGCGCATCGAGCATCATGTCGCGGCCGGCGTTGTTCTTCGGGAAGGCGATGTAGTCGCGGATCGAGTCCGAACCGCCGAAGAGTGCGCACAGACGGTCGAAACCGAAGGCCAGACCTCCGTGAGGGGGTGCACCGTACTTGAAGGCGTTCATCAGGAAGCCGAAGCGGGTCTGTGCCTGTTCGGGGGTAAAGCCCAGCAGTTCGAACATCTTCTCCTGGAGTTTCGAGTCGTGGATACGGATCGAGCCGCCGCCGATTTCGGCGCCGTTGCAGACGAAGTCGTAGGCGTTGGCGCGTACGCGTCCCGGATCGCTGTCGAGGAACTCGATGTCCTCGGGTTTGGGCGAGGTGAAGGGGTGGTGTACGGCGTAGAAACGCTGCGTTTCGTCGTCCCACTCGAACAGGGGGAAGTCGACCACCCACAGCGGAGCAAACTTCTGCGGATCACGCAGCCCCAGTTGCTGGGCCACCTCCAGACGCAGGGCACAGAGTTGTGTCAGCGTCTTGAACTTCTTGCCGCAGAGGATGAAGACCAGGTCGCCGGCCTTGGCGCCGCAGCGCTCGGCCATGGCGCGCACCTCTTCGGGCTTGTAGAACTTGTCGATCGACGACTTGACGCCCCCTTCGGCCTCCATGCGGATCCAGATCAGCCCCTTGGCGCCGATCTGCTGCCGTTTGACGAACTCCGTCAGTGCGTCGATCTGCTTGCGCGTGTAGGTGGCGCAGCCCGGGGCGGCGAAACCGGTGATGTATTCGGCATCCTCGAAGACCGAGAAGCCGTGGCCCTTGGCCAGGTCGGTCAGATCGGCGAACTCCATGCCGAAACGCAGGTCGGGTTTGTCCGAACCGTACTTCTCCATGGCTTCGATCCAGGGCATGCGGCGCAGCGGCTCGGTGAATTCGATGCCCAGCACGGTCTTGAACATGTGCTTGGCCCAGCGCTCGAAGATCTCCAGCACGTCCTCCTGCTCGACGAACGACATCTCGCAGTCGATCTGTGTGAATTCGGGCTGACGGTCGGCGCGCAGATCCTCGTCGCGGAAGCATCGCACGATCTGGAAATACTTGTCGTAGCCGGCCACCATGAGCAACTGTTTGAGGATCTGCGGCGATTGCGGCAGGGCGTAGAATTGGTTGGGCGACATGCGGCTCGGAACAACGAAGTCGCGGGCTCCTTCGGGTGTCGAGGCGACCAGATAGGGGGTTTCGATCTCGAGGAAACCCTCGTCCGAAAGGAAGCGGCGGATCTCCTGGGCCATCCGGTGGCGCAGGATCAGGTTGCGCTGCAGGGGCGGGCGCCGCAGATCGAGATAGCGGTATTTCATACGCAGGTCATCGCCGCCGTCCGAGACCTCTTCGATGGTGAAGGGCGGGATTTCGGCTTCGTGGAGTACCGTGATGCGGCGGGCCGAGACTTCGATGTCGCCCGTAGCCATCTTCGGGTTTTTCGACTGGCGCTCGACGACCTCGCCCTCGACCTGGATGACCCATTCGCGGCCGAGGCGTGCGGCCGTCTGGCGGGCTTCGGCGGGGGAGTGCTCCTCGACGACGATCTGCGTCAGGCCGTAGCGGTCGCGCAGGTCGATGAAGGTCATGGCGCCGAGGTTTCTGACTTTCTGCACCCACCCGGCCAGGGTGACGTTTTCGTGGACGTTGCAGGCCCGGAGGCACCCGCAAGTATGTGTTCTGTACATGTCGTGTAAGTTTGTATGTCCGTGCTCCTTGCTTGTTCTCTGGAAGGAACCCACAAAGGTAATAACTTTTGCGGATAAAAAGACCGCAAGGCCGAAAAAAAGCGCCCCGGCCCGCGATCCGGCCGGGGCGCTGTGGCGGAAGATTTGCAAATCCGGGAAAAAATCGCGTTTTTTGCAGAAAAATCCGCATGGACCAGCGACAAATCGATGAAAAATTCATGCGCCTCGCACTAAACGAGGCCCGAAAAGCGTTGCATGAACAGGAGGTGCCCATCGGGGCGGTTGTCGTGGCCGACGGCACGGTGATCGGCCGGGGGCACAACCTTGTGGAGACGCTCTCCGACCCGACGGCCCATGCCGAAATGCAGGCGTTGACGGCCGCCGCCTCGACGCTCGGCGGCAAGTATCTGCAAAAGTGCACGTTGTATGTGACGGTCGAGCCGTGTATCATGTGTGCCGGGGCGATCGGTTGGGCGCAGATCGGGCGTGTGGTCTGGGGCGCCGACGACCCCAAACGGGGTTTCCGCCGTTACAGCGAGCGGGTGTTGCATCCCAAAACCACGGTCGTGAGCGGCGTGTTGGCCGGAGAGTGCGAGGCGTTGATGAGCTCTTTTTTCGCGGCTTTGCGGAATTAGATTTGGCAAAAGCGGAATTTTTTTTGTATTTTTGTCCTCAACCTCACCGGAGGGGTTCTCCGTGGGAAACTTTTTGATACGGGAACCTTGTGGGGAACTTTTTGATACGGGAATCTCGGAAAACTCATAAATATAAAAACGAATACCATGAAAAAGATTTTTGTTTCGGCCGTAGCGCTGATGGCGGCTTTCTCGCTTTCGGCCCAGGATGTTACGACACTCTACAATGAGGCCGGTGCCGCATTCAATGCCAAGGATTTTGCGGGTGCCGCCGCCAAGTTTGAACAGGTGATCGACCTGGGAGTCGACAACGAGGAGGTTGCCACGCAGGTCGCCACCGCCAAATCGACGCTGCCCAAATGCTACTATTATCTGGGCGGTGCCGCCATCAAGACCGGAAACTATGAAGAGGCGCTGAAGAACTTCTCGAAGTCCGCCGAACTGTCCGAGCTCTACGGTGACATGTCGCAGATGGCCAAGGCAAACGGCTGGGTGGCCAAGATCTACCAGCTTCAGGGTGGCGAAGCCTTCAACAACAAGGACTACGTGACGGCTGCCGGGATCTTCGAGAAGGGTTACAAGGCTGACCCCGACAATACGGCCATGGCGCTGAATCTGGCGATGAGCTACTGCGAGATGGGCGAATACGAGAAGGGTATGGACATCTATGAGGCCATTGCCGCCAAGACGCACCCGAAATATGCCGAGGATGTGGCCAAGGCCAAGGAGATGATGGCCCTCTACACGAACAACAAGGTGGCCGAGATGCAGACTGCCGGCGACTACGACGGCATCATCACGATGGCCGACGCCCAGCTCGAGAAGAACCCCGCCAGTGCGCTGTTCCAGAACGTACGTCTGCAGGCCTACGCCAACAAGAAGGATTACGACAAGGTGATCGAACTGGCACAGGCTGCCGCCGATGCACAGACCGATGAGGAGGACAAGAGTCTGATGTACTATCTGCTGGGAGCCGCCTACAACGCCAAGGAGATGAAGGCCCAGGCCATCGCCGCCTTCCAGAAGGTGACGGCCGGTGCCGCAGCGGAGAATGCCAAGACGGCACTTGCCGAGCTTCAGAAATAATTCCGGAATCTCCGGATGATGAAGAGGACCGGGCCTGCGGGCTCGGTCCTCTTTTTTTACGGTTCGGGGGGGGGATCCTTGCCGCCGACCGGACCCTGCCGCCCGGCCAAGCGTGTGATGCCGGGAGATTTCGGTACGATATGTGCATGAACGGGTTCGATCATCGAATCGGACAATATGGAAAAGCAAACGTATGTAAAGCCGGAGATCGAGGTGTTGGAGGTCTGCGTCGAACGCGGATTTGCCGTTTCGGAGGTTGATGGGGAGATCGAAGGTTTCGATCAGGAGGAGTGGCAATGAGTACCCGAATCGGAAAGACGATGGCAGGAGTCGTCGCATGGGGACTTGCGGTCTGCGGCCTGGGTTCCTGCAGCTCGGATCGGACGGCGGATACGGAATCGCTGCGTCTTGTGACCCGCAGACTCAACCTCGAGGCGGCAACCCCGGCCTCTCGGACACAGTTGGCCTCCGACGGCTATAACATGCTCTGGAGCCCCGGCGATACGATCGGCGTCTTCGTCTCCAGCGGAAGCACCTTCACCACCAACAACGCTCCGTTCGTCTATACGGGTACGGAACCTGCCGCGGGCGGAAGTTTCCAGGGGGAGATCACCCTGGCCGAAGGGACTTCAGCCTATACGCTCTATGCCTATTATCCCTATTCGTCGTCGACGGCGAGCGCCACGAGTGTCTCCTTTGCGTTGGATTCCCGGCAGGTTCAATCCGCTTCGGGAGACTCCTCACATCTGGGGGATTACGATTTTCTGGTGGCCGGAGCCCTCACCAGTTCGACGGGAGATTTCACGGCGCTGACCTTCAGCCATGCCTTTGCGGTGATTGAGGTGGATCTGACGGGTTCGGGGACGATGGCCGGAAAGAGCGTCGAGTCGGTGATGCTCTTTGCCACGGATGCCGCAACGGTCTCCTCGACGGGAACGGTTGCGGGAACGGCCAACATGACGGGCAGCTTCACCTTCGATCTGACGGGCTCCGCACCCGCCACGGCCACCTATGCCGGAGGTGCGGCGCAGATCGGTTATTGCGGACTGACCTTCACGCAACCTCCCGTGCTGGGGGCACAGACCGTGACGGCCTATCTGACGGTCAATCCTGCGGACTATTCGCTGGGGAACGGCCAGGTCTACGCCGTCGTAAGCACCACGGACGGATATACGGCAACCTATACGCGTTCGGGGCCGGTCATCTCGGCGGCCCAGATGCTGGTCCTGACCGAAGATGTATCGTCGGGTACGGCCGCAGGTCCGACCGTCGATCTCTCGACAACGGGGGAAACGGCCAACTGTTACGTGGTGACGGTTCCGTCGCAGAGTTACTCGTTCGATGCCACGGTCGCCGGCAACGGGGTCATTCCCGACAGTCTGCAACAGGCCGTTCAGCGCTACGAGGGACGGACCCTTTCGGCCGACCTCTCCGGCGGAGGGTATGCGAAACTGCTGTGGCAGAGTCAGCCGTATCTGATCGAGGCGGGCAGTGTGTCCTATGCCGACGGGCAGATCAGCTTCACGTTGACCGAGCGTCCCACGTCCCTGGGCGGGAATGCCGTGATCGGGCTCTATGCGGATTCGACCTCCGGGGAGGCGCTCTGGAGCTGGCATATCTGGGTGACGGATCAGACGAACGAGGAGCTGCAGGCTGCGGCCGAGACCTATACGATGTATTCGACCTACGAAACGGCCTACGGATCGGGTTCGGCACAGATGATGGACCGCAACCTGGGGTCCATCTACAACGAGGACGGGCCCTATGCACGATCGTTCCGGGCGCCGCTCTACCAATGGGGGCGGAAGGATCCCTTCCCGTGGGGGGATGTGGTTTACGATGCCGACAACAACCCCTACAACTACCTTTCGGAGTGGACGGCTGTCCAGACGACCGGTTCCCCGGGACAATATGTCGGCTATACGGGCAATACGTGGTATGCCACGGCCCATCCCGATACCTTTATCGCCACGGTTCCCGGATCCTCCTATGACTGGTATTGGGGCGGAGGTCAGGGTACGACGGCCGGTTATCGCAACAACAGCCTGTGGGGCAATCCCAATGGTACGACCGTCGGAGCGCAGACCACCAAGACGCTGTTTGACCCCTGCCCGCCGGGTTGGAAGGTCCCGCATCCGTATGTCTTCAGCGGTTTCACGCAGTCCGGCACTACGGCGACGGTTTCGAGCGGGACGACGGAGGTCTCCGGGACATTCGTTCAGGGTTGGAACTTCCTCTACAACGGCTCTTCGACGACCTACTATCCGGGAGTCGGTTATCGTTACGACGAATACGGAGCCTTTTTCTTCTCCCAGTCGGGTTATTACTGGACCAGTTCGCCGGCCCCTTCCGATTCGTTCGGAGCCTGGACGTTCGGTCTGACCTCGGCGACGGTGTACGAATGCTATTCCGATCCGCGGGGCTTCGGGTTGCCGATCCGTTGTCAGCGGGATTGATCCTCTTTCCGGGACGCGATGTTGCTGCGGATACGCTCCAGCCCGCTGCGGGTGAGGGGTGTACGGCCGCAGCACTCTGCAAAGCGGTCCTCGTCCAGTGCAAACCACTCTGCGGCATCCATCCGCAGGGGATCGAATACCGGGTCGAAAGCCCGGTTTCGGTGTTGAGGGGCCCGGCGGTTCCAGGGACAGCAGCTCTGGCAGGCATCACAGCCGAAGATCCACCCGTCGAGATCGATCGTGCGGTCGGGTCTTTGTTCGATGGTGTGGCACGAGATGCACCGTGACGTGTCGATTCCCAGTCCGGGCATCACGGCACCCGTGGGGCAGGCCTCCACACAGGCCCGACAGGTTCCGCAGCGGGACCCCTCGAAGGGGGAGTCGTAGCGGTCGGACTCTTCGGTGAGGATCAACTCTCCCAATACGACGAAACTCCCCAGTTCGGGCGTAATGAGCAGTGACTGCCGTCCGATCCATCCCAGACCGGCCTCCACGGCCAGGAGCTTTTCGGCCAGCGGTGCCGTGTCGACGAACCCGCGCCCCCGGAGTTGGGGCGAAATGCCCCGCAAGCCCTCGAACAGACGGCGCAACATGTTGCGGATGACCGTGTGATAATCCTCCGCGCAGGCATACGATGCGATTTTCGTGGCATGTCCGGCGGGGTATCCGTCGCTCATGCGGTTCTTGTAGCCCACGGCGCAAACCACGGCCGTACGGGCCCCTTCGACCAGTTTCCGCGGGTCGAATCGTTTTTCCGTGTTGCGTTCGAGGTATTCCAGCGAGGAGTGGTAGCCCAGGGCGATCCATTCGCGAAAACGGCTCTCTGCAGCGTCGAGGTGGCGGCAGGGGGCGATGCCGCAAAGGTCGAATCCGACGTCGTTGGCGAGCTTTTTGATGTACGAATAGTCGAGCATGTTGATAATTTATGCCAAAAATAGTATTTTTTGGCTGGAATTTCGTAATTTAGCCCCGTAATATTGCGTTCCTTTAACGGATAACAAGAATACGTCATGATTATCAATACACTCTACGAACTGGTCCGCAACAGCGTGGAGAAGTTTGCATCCCGGATTGCCTATTCGATGTTCGACGGCGAGGATGTGACTTATGCTGAGGTGGGCCGTCGTATAGCCCGGGTGCAGGAGATCCTGACCACCTCGGGGCTTCGGCCCGGAGACAAGGTGGCCCTGCTGAGCAGCAACATGCCCAATTGGGGTGTTTGCTATTTAGCCATCACTTCGGCAGGCATGGTTGCCGTGCCGATTCTTCCCGACTTTTCGGGTGAGGAGCTCGACATGATCATCGAACATGCAGAGGCCAAGGCGCTGCTGGTTTCGGACCGGCTCTTCACGAAACTCTCCCGCAAGACCATCGACCGCCTGAATGTCGTCGTACGTACGAAGAATCTCGGAGTCATCGCCCAACATGTCCGTCAGGAGGGGGCTACGGGCATCCCGAATCCCGATGATCTGGCGGTGATCATCTATACGTCGGGTACGACCTCCAAACCCAAGGGTGTCATGTTGACACACAAGGCACTGTGCAAACAGATCGACCTTTCGACCTCGATTTTCCCGGTTCACGGTGACGATACGTTCCTTTCGGTGCTTCCGTTGTCACACACCTACGAGTGTTCGATCGGCATGATCTATCCCTTTTCGGAGGGAGCCCGTGTCGTCTATCTCGACCGCCCGCCTACGGCCTCGGTGCTGATGCCGGCCTTGCGGAGCGTGCGGCCTACGGTGATGCTCATCGTTCCGCTCGTCATTGAGAAGATCTACCGCCACCAGGTTCTGGCGAAATTCAACTCCAACGGCTTCTGGAAGACGCTGTACCGGGTAGGCTTCCTGCGGCGTTATCTTCACCGCGTGGCGGGCCGGAAGCTCATGAAGGTCTTTGGCGGGAGGATGCGTTTCCTGGGAATCGGGGGCTCGAAACTCGACCGTGGGGCCGAGCGTTTTCTGCTGGAGGCCCGCATTCCCTATGCCATCGGTTACGGACTGACGGAAACGGCGCCTCTGTTGGCCGGAGCGGCCCCTTC
>CALUKK010000116.1 GCA_944321205.1 uncultured Alistipes sp. | reverse complement strand
GCAAGGATTTCCGCTTCGGCGGATTTCATCTGGACAACAGGGTATTGTTGCAGTGGAGCACGAATCAGGAAGTTGTACCCGTACCGCTTCTGAGCGCCTTTCTCTCGTACTATTACGAGTTCTGGGTTGTGCGCGAGGTATTGCGCCTGCAGATCGGACTGGACGGACGTTATAATACGCGTTATTATGCTCCGGGTTATAATCCGGCACTGTCGGTGTACTACAACCAACGCGAAGAGGAGGTGGGGAATTATCCCTACATGGATGCCTTCGTGATGGCGAAGTGGAAGAGAATGCGGATCTTTCTGAAGTATCAGCATGTGAACAAGGGACTGTTCGGAAACGGAGAGTATTTTTCGGCGGCCCGCTACCCGCTCAATCCGGGTATGTTCAAGATCGGCATCTCTTGGGGATTCTATGATTAGCGTGCTGTTCTGCGCGGTATGAACTGCCCGCAAAACAACCTTTTATGCTGAAAAAGACTGTTTTAACGTTTGCGTTCTTAACCATTTTTACGACTTTTTACGGCTTTAACGCCCACTTCGGCACACCCGTGACGGATGATGTGCTGAACGAAACGGCCGGAACCGGCTATGCTCCGCTTGCAACGGGGGGGTATGTCATTTCGGCCTACGACAACCTGATTCGCCGTATCAGCGAGCAGGAGGGACATGACTGGCGTCTGATGAGCGCCATCGCCTACCATGAATCGCGCTTCATGCCCGATCTGACCTCGCGCAGCGGGGCCTGCGGACTGATGCAGATCATGCCTTCGGTGGCCCGCCACTTCGAGGTTCCGACCGACCGGATCGCCGACCCCGAGACCAACGTCTGGCTGGCCAACAAACTGATGACGGAGATTCAGTCGATCCTCCGGCTTCCGGCGGAGACCCCCGAGAAGGACCGGATGAGCATCGTGCTGGCCTCCTACAACGGAGGCATCGGCCATGTGAGCGATGCCCGGCGTCTGGCCCGCCTGCACGGCGAGAATCCCAATTCGTGGGAGGTTGTGGCCCGCTATCTGACCCTGAAGTCTCAACCCGAATACTATGAGAACGAGGTGGTCAAGTGCGGACGCTTTACCGGAAGCAGTCAGACGCTGGCTTATGTGGATGACGTAATAGGACGCTACGACAAATACTGTCGCATTGCCGGGAGGTAATACCCGACAGAATAATTGAAAAGGCGGCGCTTCGGAATTTCCGAGGCGCCGCCTTTTTTTGCAGACCGGGATCCGTGAGGATCAATTCCCGCTTTCGAGGGGCGTGTAGATCAGTTCGAAATCATCGACCCACATGGTGCTTTGTGTGCTGCCGATGAAATAGTCGCCCCAGCGCGACGCCGAGCAGACCACCATGATGTGTGTCGGGATCCGGTCGGTCGAGCGGTACTCGATCGGGATGGTAATCTGCTCCCACTCTTTGACGCTTTCGGTAAAGAAGTGAGCGCCGTAGCCGATTACATCCTCGCCCTGGGGATTGAAGAAGGTCTTCACGTCACGGGTGTCGATGCTTACCGGGCAGGCATCCGTACCGAAGGGCTGTCCGCCGTTCGAGTCGTTTCCGGCGCCGTCCTTGCCCATGCCGTACTTCTCCTTGGTCCAGGTTCCGAGGGCGATGTAGATGGCGGCGTTGTCGGGATCGCCCTTCTGGATGGTCGTTCCGATGGGCAGGGGCTGCTTGATCATGTCGATCTTTCCGCACGTGTATTTCATCCAGACACGCAGGGCCGTGGGGCGCAGCGTGAAGGGCCGGCCGAAGTTGACGACGCCATCGGTACCTTTTGCCGTCGCAAACTCACCGGCAAAGAGGTTGCCGGCCGCCAGTTTGAGTCCCAGGACGTTGGCACTGGCCAGCCGGGCCGACTTCGTACCGGTGGAGCCGGGACGGACGGTGCTCTCGTCGGGGGTAGTGACGTTGATTCCGCTGATGGCTGAGCCGTTGTTGCCCGTGCCCCAGAAGGGGAGGAGCGGCATTCCCGCCTCGTCGGAGAGGAACGGCAGCCATGCCTTGGCCGGTTTGGACCACTCCTCGAGTCCGCCGTTTGGCAGCTGTTCGACCGCTTCGGTGGTGACGGTCGTGGGGTCGCTCTCGTCGTCACCGCAGTAGGACTTGAATTCGTAGGTGGTCAGCGGCTCGGCCTCGAAGGCGGCCGAGAAGGTCCCGCCGTCGATCTTCACGTTGGGGACTTCGGACCATTCGCCTTCGGTGCCGACGCGGTAGCGGAAGCCCATGGTCTCTCCGGAGATGCCCGAACCGCGCAGCCAGACAACTTCGGACCAGGCATCGACGGATTCGGTCGAAACGGTCTTGTCCGTCGGCAGCACGTAGAGAATCCATCGTTCGGTGCGGCCGTGGCAGGAGACATCCACGAAATGCGGGGTTCCGAGCGTGGGGTCGTCGGCGTCGGGAGAGCTGTAATCCATCGTCGAGAGCTCCTCCAGCGTGGGGGAGTAGGTTGTGGTGAGGGTCTCGGTCGAGGCGGGGCCGAGTTTGAGTTCGGTGATGGTTACGTGGCTGCGGTCGGCGTTCTTGGCGACATGGGCCGTAGCCGTGCGGTTTTCGAGATCGAACACCGTGGCTCCGACCTGTCCCTCGACCCGGAAACTCCGTGTAATGGTCTGCGAAGCGACGATCTGCCACTCGTAATCCTGATAGAGCCGGAGCGTGACGTAGAGCGGAGTCCGCATGTCGAAGGTTCCGGTCAGTTCGCGCGACGTCTGGATGTTGTCCAGAAACGTCTGGCGATCGATGTTCGTGTTGTGAGGGGTGATGGACAGGGCGACGTCGTCGATACGGACGTTCTGTATGTCGGTGGCCTCGTCGAGGGCAAGCGTCACCGTACGCGTTGCCAGATCGACGTTCGAGAGGGTGAATCCCTGGCCCCGGACGTCGCTGATGGCGACCTCGACCGTCGGATAGGGAAGGTCGTTGGTGATGCACGACGTTCCCAGGAGCATTATGCCTGCGAGCAGCTGACAGATGAGTCGTTTCATGCGTTATCTCTTTTTCTTGTCCCACATGTGGATCGTCATACCGATGTTGATGGCCAGGATATTGAGTTTGAACTTCATGTTCGAGGCCTCCCGGGATCCGATCTTGTTGCCTTGTTCGTCCTTTTGGTTTACGGAGGTGTACTGGATGCCGCCGAGCCCGAACGAGAGTGTGGCACAGACGTTCGGGAAGATGTAGACCGCCGCTCCGGGATTAAACGCCAGTTTGAGCTGCGTATTGTCACTGTCGGTCTGTTTTATTTTGCCTTCCGATTCGTAGGAGAAGCGCGAGGTACCGGTGGAGACGGAGAGCTCGACCTCGGCGAAGAGCCCGAAACGGCCCTTGGGATCGAGTCCGGCGTAGGAACGGTGGAAGATTCCGAACGAAAAGTTGTTGCTGTTGAAATCGAGGTAGGGGATGTTGAGCGAGACGTCGTTGTTCTCGCCCAGATCGAAAAGTGCCCCCTTGTCGAGGGTGCCGCTCATGTAGTTGTAGCCGAAGCGGGCCCCCAGACAGCGGTTGTCGCGGTAGAAGTATCCGACGAAGGGTTTGATGGTGGTCATGGTACCGTCGGCGTTGATGTTGTCCAGGATGAGCAGCACGTCGGTGTCATCGCTCGACAGCGTACCGTAGGAGGCCGTCAGACCCATGATTACTTCCCCCTTGTAGGCGAACTTGATCTTGTCGATTTCGCGGTCGATTCGTCGGCGTGTGGGCAGGAAGTGCTGTTTGGAAGTAATGGCCGAGGGGGTGATTCGGGTTCCGGCCGACAATGAATCGATATCGGCTGCGGGGGTCTCGACCGGAGTGTAGGGGGCTTCGGCACGGCTCTGGCCCGGAACCGGGAGCGCAATGCAGAGAGCGGCGAGTATGTGGAAGATCTGTTTCATGGCATTCCGGATTTAGAGGTAGAAGGCCACTCCGAGGCCGATGGAGAAGATATTGATCTTGAAGTTCATCTGGCTGAGATCGCGTTCGCCGACGGTGACCTGGTTATGGACCTGTTCGGTGTGGTCGAAGGTGATACCCATCACACCGACATTTACCTCCACGGCCATGTTGTTCGTGGCGAAGGCGATGATTCCGGGGGAGATTCCCAGCGATACGGAGTAGCCCTTCTGGTAGGTGCCCTTCACGGGCGAACCGTTGGCAAACCGGGCTTCGGAACCGCCGGCGGCCAGCGACATCTCGTTGTAGAGCGCGAACCGCTTGTTGCGCCCCAGGGGAATGTACTGACGCCAGATGGCGGCGACCTGATAGGAGTGTTGCAGGGCGTAGTAGTCCTGGACGTTGAGGTTGACGCTCGAGCCTTCGTCTCCGAAATTGATGGCGGCCTTGTCGAGTTTGAGCAGCGTGCGCGAGTAGATGAATCGTCCGCCCAGGGCCATGTTGTTGCGGAAGGCGTAGGCGATCATCGGGCTGACCTTGAAGGTATAGCCTTTGGAGTTGATACCCTCGACGACCAGGAACTGGTAGCCTTGATTGGTGTGGGTCGAGTAGGAGGCCGTACCGCCGAAGATCCACTGACCCTTCGGTACGAAGAGGTTGTGGGTGTCGGTCAGACCGCGCTGGCTGCGCATTTCGTTGACCGTGAGCGGCCGTTGGGCCTGAGCCGTTTGTTCGCCTTGGGTCGGGACCGGGTATGTCGCGAGGCTGTCCGTGAAGGCTTGCTCCCGGGCGTGAAGGGCCTGGGCCGTTGCGGGGAGGCACAGTACGAGAGCCAGCAGTCGTAGAAGGATGGTGCGCATCGGTTTGCTTTTGATCGTTAATAAACCCATTGGAAATCGTCCACGTAAAGAACATTCGACGTACAGCCGTTCATGAGGTCTCCGTAGGCGCTCGTGGCGCATGAGATGACCAGCGTATAGTTTCCCGACGGTTTGGTGGTGGTGTCGTAGTAATGAAGCGGGATGTCAAGGGGGATCATGCTGCCGTCCGAGGATTGCTCCTCGATGAAGTGTGAGCCGTAGGCGATGATCTTCCCGGAGGCCTCCGTGGCATTGTCTCCGCCGTAGATTCCCTTGGCGGGATCCCAGACTCCCGTGGGGGCTTCGGTTCCCGAGGTTACGTTGTGGGGCGTACTCCAGTCGACGATGGCTACATAGATGCGGGATTTGTCCATCGTTCCGATTTCGAGCGGTCCCCGGTTCTCCGTGTTGGCATTGACCGTTCTGAGCACCTCGGCATAGTAGAGTACATGCATTTTCTGTGGCCGGGCCTGCCAGTCGTAAGGTTGTCCGAAGGATACCATTCCGCTGGTGGTGGAGGGCTGGGAGAAACTTCCGGTAAAGAGATTTCCGGCGGCAAGCTCCACGGCGGCGGCCGGTTTCTTGGCTGTGAGTTTGGCACAATGGGAGCCGGAGACACCGGGGAAGGTTCCTTGTTCGCAAAGAATGGTCGTGAAGACAAGAACCGTATTGTTTCCGCTGTCCCAGAATGAACCGTGGTTGTTGTTGAAGCAACTCATCGAGCTGTCCTCCATGTCGCCGTCGGGGATGGTCTGGCCTCCGGCGGTCGAAAATGCCGAGAGACTCTCTCTCCCGTCGATCACCGCACGGCACTCGTATTGGCCGTTGGCCCAGACGCCCGTTCCGGCCTTGGGCGTATAGATCGTCTGGGCGTTTTCGTTGGTCGACTCCTCCCATTGGGGGCCGAAGGTAGCTGTCCAGAATCCGTCGCCGGAGTTCGTGCCGGGCAGCTCCTGCCACTCGCCCTCTTTTTTCGTGCGCAGGCCGAACGTTACGGCCGAGGCTCCGGCATCAAATATCCGGGCCCGGAGCGTGACGGTATTCCGCCACAGGTCGTAATCTCCGCTCGTGGGGGTAAGAATCCCCTGCAGGGTGAAGATACACTCCTCTTCTCCCTGTCCGCCGCCGGTGTCCGACACCTCGAAGCGCAGCGGGTGATCGCCTCCCGTGCATCCGGCGAAGAAATCGTCGGAGAGCGTTACGACAAGGGCCGTTTCGGAGCTCTTCTCCACGGCAAGGCCGGCCTCGGGGACTGAAACCGCAGCCAGCAGATCATGTGCTTTACCGTCGAAGGTCAGCGTGGCCGCAGACAACGGTTTGACCGTCGAGATCAGGATGCGTCGCTCGCCTCCCGTATATGGCTGCGGTTCCGCAAGGTCGAAGCCGTCGCCTTCGATCGTGGGATCGGGGCTCCAGATGATCGTATCGTCGAAATCATCGGTCTCTTCATCGACGCGGATGGCCACCGCCTCGATGAATCCCGGCAGATCGGGCGAGTAACGGAACGTCAGCGTATATTTTCCCGGGGTCCGGACCTCGGAGATGACTCCGGATTCCGTCACCGTACCGCGTGACGTGTGCTCCCCGCGGAACTGCCACGACAGGGCATCGATCCCCTCCGGAAGGGTGAAGTATCCCGAGGCATCTTCCGTATAGCGCAACGTGGCGGGGTCATCGGCCCGGCCCTCGTCATACGCCGCACCGGACATCACCCGCACTTCGAAGTCCGATCCGAAGTTTTCGGCGATGCTTTTATCGAAAACGGCGGCAACGACCGTGTTTTGCAGGGCGCAATTCACCTCGACGGGCGTATTCCCGCCGGGAGTTACGGTGAAGGGCTCTTCCCCCTTGTAGAAGCGTTGCGTGAACGAGGCCTCGGCGATCTCTCCGGCCTCCACCGTGACACGATACGTCCCGGCCAGAAGCTCGAGACGTTCCGGCAGGTCGTCCTTCGACGTGTATTGGCGGATCAGCACCTCTTTGTCGTTGTAGATGCATACGGCGAGGTGCTCCAGGGGATCGTAGCTCTCGTCCGAAGCCTCCGCACGGGTCGAGATCTTCATCGTGAGGGTTCCCGTGGCGTCTGCGGCGCCGAGCGGCTGAGGCGTCTCCGAGCATCCCGCAACGGCGAGTCCCAACACCGGGAACAGGTATCTGTACAGGTGTTTCATCATCAGTTCTTGGCAGGTTTGATCAGCGTCAGCGTCGTGATGACGTTCTCTCCGGCATTGTCGGATACGTTGAGATGGAACTTGTAGACAACCTCTTCGTTGTCCGAGCCCATCCCCAGCAGCAGTGTGACCAGTTCGGATTTGATTTCGAATTCTACCTGCGTCCGGTTCTTGATCTCGTCACCGACCGGCAGCAAGGCTCCCAGCGTGATTCCGAGCTGATCCTGCTTGTTGATCGTGCAAAGGTCCACACCGGTCTTGAGCGGTTCGAGTTCTCCCGTGAGCAACGGTTCGAGAACCTCGGATTCGATACGAACCGACAGCGTCTTGATTCCGCTTGCCGATGCGATATTGACCAGAACGGGTTTCCCGCTTCCATCGGGATTGGTTTCGAGCGAGTAGGGTTCGTTGATGTCATGACCGACCATCGTAACGGTCAGCGACTCTTCCCCTCCGGGTTCTTCACCGCCGCCCTCCTCTTCGAGGGCCTCTTCCGTCAATCCTTCGGTTCCGTTGATGGTGATTGTCTCGTCGAGCAGGAAGTTGTCGACCTGGATGTCGAGTTTGATCTCACCCTCGCTGGCATAGGCGATCACCAGCTCGATCTTGCGCCATTGTCCGGCCTTGACTCCGGAGATCGTGCGGCTGAAACTGGCATCGCCCCCCTCGACGAATGTTCCGTTGAGGACGAACTCAAGGTCGCTCTCCGCTGCCGACGGCATGAAAAAGGCAGCCTGCAGTCCGTCCCACTGCTCCTTTCTGAACTCCAGAACGGCATCACCCAGCGAGACGATGGCCGTGGCATCGGCCGCGAGTTGTTCGGCCAGATCCGCCGAACAGAGCACCGTCACCTTGATGTTTTGCAGCGTACAGGTGATCTGTTCGATCGTGGTGGTGGCATCTTTCGTGATCGAGAAGGGCCGTGTGGCGCCGTAAACCGGCGTATCCCACGCCGCAGCCTGGATCTCTTCGTCGCGGTGCGAGCAAACCTTCAGTTCGTAGTTGCCGATGGGCAGCTCCATCGGGGCCGCGGCCAGTTGATCGGCCAGCTTCTTGAAGGAGTCGTCGAAGTGGAGTTGTTGATCGGACGTGTTGACGATCTTCACGCGGTAGTTGTCCGTTTCGATCTCGGCCCGGGTTTTGGCGAGTTGGCCCGGAGGAGTTTGTGTGGCATCTTCGGTGTTGTCGCCCTGGATGTCGGTTTGGGCGTCGGCGATGACCTGCAGCGAAAGTGCCGGGCCGTTCAGATATCCCGTTGTGGCGGGAATCGAGGAGCCGTTGTCCGTGCGTTTGTAGGGCGGTTCTTCGTTGACGCATCCCGTCAGCAGCAGCGCACCCAGCGTCAGGGTCGCAAGTATTCCGGTAAAGGTTTTCATATCTCGAATCGTATTTTATGCGTTGTTGTCTTTTTGGGAATCTTCGTTCAATTCGACGTCGATCGTACGTTCGTCGAGGAACTCGTCATTGAGGTTGATCGTCAGCGTGGCGCTGCCGTTGTCTTTGGCGTCGAAGCGGAACGTATGACGCGTGCGTGCGACGGTCTGCTCGAGCGTCTGTTCGGGAAAGGTGTACACGCGGTCGAAGGCCGTGCCGGTCTGACTCTGGAGTTTGGCCTCTCCGGAGAGCGTCAGACGGGTTCCGGCCTGGACGAAGACCGCTTCATCGGCGGTTTCGGATCCCGGCGTGAAGGTGAAGCGGTTTCCGGCAGAGGTCGTGACGGTAAACGTGGCTTCGTGGAAGTAATCCAGAAAGGCCTCCGTTGCCGTTACGAGCACCTGCGCATTGGCGATGCGGGCCGTAAGCGACTCTTCGATGGCTTTGCGCGGAAGGATCTCGACGCTCTTCGATCCGTAATAATAGGGCTTTCCGACCCCTTCGGCCGCAGGCTCTCCGTACGCGATTTCGACGGTGTAGATCCCGGTCTTGAGGCGAGTCTGGGAGTCGTTGAAGGCTGTGATGCTCGGCCAGCTTTGTGAATAGTCCGTGCCGGAGATCGTGAGCGAGAACTCCTCGGCCGGGGGAACCGGCGAGGTGGCGATCTCCGCACGGGTCGAGATCATCGCATCGGGTTCGAGCCGGATCTGCAGGGTTCCGTACCCTTCGGTTTCGGTGGAGGTTTCGGACTTGGAGCATCCTCCGGCCAGCAATACCGCTACAACCGGGATTATCCACCATTTATGGAATACAACAGTTTTCATTACTTGATAGGAGCTAAGGAGACCCGTATGTTGTCAAGAATAACCCATTGCTGGGTGTAACTGAAGTTGGGAGCCCCATCGACGAAGCAATCCCAGGACAAACGATATCCGTTGTTGCAGTTTTCGATGGCAAATTCGATGGAAGGCGCCGTGGCGGGATCCAGATTTTCCACGGATCCGTTCGTGGGGGCCGAGACGGTCCCCGTCAGGAATTCGATGGTTTCACCACCCTTGATCGCCGAGGAGCCTCCCTCGTAATATCCGAACAGGGCATCGGTCTTTGTGGTATATCCGTAATTCAACACCGGGGTGCCACCTTTGTTATTTCTTCCCGAGTAGTTGAACTTTACATAGACTTTACAGGGCGTTTTCAGTCCTGCGATCTGTCGGGAGTCCACACGTCCCCGATAGGTGCCTAACAGGATGACTCTTTCTGCTTGATGCCGGATGGATAGCGTTTTGCCTCCTTCGATATACCATTGGTTGCCGCTCCATCCGGGCAGGCCCCAATCATCTCCCCATTCGATTTGGGTGCTGGACCCGGAGTCGGACGGCCCGCCGTTGTTGTTGTGTGTGGTCGTAAGGCTGAAATCCTCTTCGAGGAGGTAGGGCACGTTGAAACTGGCCACGCGGTTCTCTGCGCCATCCGTTATTGCCGGCATGGTGAACTCTTCGCTAAGGAGTGCATGTTCCGAATCGTACGTTACCTGGAAACCGGCGAGTTCCTGTGTCGGATTCGGATAGCCCCGGAAGCGGACCGTATAGTCGCCCGTGCCGGTGACATCGAACGTCCGGCTCGGGTTGCCGTCCTCGAAGGTCCAGCCCGAAGGTGCCGTCACCGTAAAGGTGTTGATAGCCTCACCCAGCGTGTTGATTCCCGTCTCCGCGAGATGGAAGATCAGTTGCGTGATCGGAGCCTCCATGGCCGGAATGTTGTAGTTGATCGGGGTGGTGTGGCCTGCGGCAAAGGTCCGGTCGGCGGTCAGCGGGGCGAACGAGCGTGTCTCCGATTCGCGGCTCTGGCTCGATGCCACGATCGAGATCTGTTGTCCCTCGTCGAGCGTCACGGGGGCGATCATGGCATAGACCACATCGCCCACATCCTTCGGCTCGGCGAACCGCAACGTCAGGGTGTTGCTTGAGGCGCTCAGTACGCCGTCGGCTTCGGGATTGGAGGCATCGACGGTCAACTGGCCTGCAACAGGCTTCGGGAAGGTGAGCACGATCTCCGAGACGGGCTCTCCGAGGTCGTTTTTCGGCAGCGTGATCTGCAGTACGTGGATCTTGTGTGTGAATTGCAGATTGACGATGTCCGTATTGTCGCTGATGCCGTTGGCGTCTTTCTTGTCGTGTTCGCGCAGGGCCGGAGCCTCCTTGACGGGAGTGGCGACCATGACGTCCCACTCGCCGTGGAACGCGCCGTCCTGCACGGCCGGAATGTCGTAGCTGGCCCGCAGTCCGTCGGTAGAGGCCGGGACGGGCGAGAGGGCATAATATGTATAGGTATCCTCGGCCATCTGCGGAATGCTGCCGCGGAAACTGGCCGAGTTGTAACTTGCATTGTAATGGTAGAGACTGAAGGTCGAGGCTTCAAGAACGGGCTGTGCGGCGGAGTTTACGGCCCACAGCGCGATTTGATCGCCGGGCTGCCACTTCACCGTTTTTCCGTCCTCTTCCAGGGAGGTGCGGGTTGCAGCCTGGGTGGTGATGTCGAGCCGCGGCCCCGAGCCGATCGAAACCTGAATGGCATGCGCTGCCGGTTCCGTTTCGGACTCCGGAGCCTGGGAGCAGGCGGCAAGCAGAGTCGGCAGAAGCAGCAGGGTGGTCCAACGTTTCATCATGTGCAAATTCTTTTATCTGAATATCTGCAAAAATAGACGCGGGAAGCCGTTTTCGGAAATAAATTCAATGAACGGCCGGTTTTTCATCACGAATACGGTTCTTTCCTTCGTTTTTTCTCGGCTTCCGAGCATGGAAAAGGCTCTCCGACAAGCAGATCGGAGAGCCTTTTGGACGTAAGTTTTTCGAAGCTCTATTCGGCCTGCTTGACGTAGCGGTCGAGCCAGTCGAAGAATTCGCGGTTCCAGACCATCGAGTTCTGGGGCTTGAAGACCTGGTGCGCTTCGTCCTGGAACTCCACCAGTCGGGCCGGGATGCCGCGGACACGGGCTGCGGTGAAGGCTTCGAGCGATTGCGTGTAGGGGATCCGGAAGTCCTTCTCGCCGGTGAAGATCAGAATCGGCGTATCCCATTTCTCGACGAACTTGTGGGGTGAATTGGCATATGAACGTTGTGCCGTGGCGTTTTCGCGGTCCCAGTACGCGCCGCCGTAGTCGTTGTTGACGAACCACAGCTCCTCGGTTTCGCCGTACATTGCGTCAAAGTCGAAGATGCCGCAGTGGGCGATGAAGGCCTTGAATCGTTTCTCGTGGCAGCCGGCCAGGAAGTAGACCGAATAACCGCCGTACGAGGCCCCGACACATCCCATGCGTGATTCGTCGGCCCAGGGCTCGCGTGCCACGTCGTCGATGGCCGAGAGGTAGTCCTGGATGTTCTGGCCCGAGTAGTCGCCCGAGATCTGGTCGAGCCACTCCTGACCGAACGACGGTACGCCGCGGCGGTTCGGAGCGACGATCACGTAGCCTTGGGCCGCCATCAGCTGGAAGTTCCAGCGGTAGCTCCAGCCGTTTGCCACGACGCTCTGCGGTCCGCCTTCGCAATAGAGCAGCGTCGGATACTTTTTCGCGGGGTCGAAGTCGGGCGGGAGGATCACCCACGTAAGCATCTGCTTGCCGTCGGTGGTGTGTACCCAGCGTTTCTGCACCTCCCCCATGCGGATGTTCTTGTAGATGGCGTCGTTGATGGCCGAGATCGGCGTCAGCGTACCGTCCGTCGTATTCACCTCGAAGAACTCCGCGGCCGACGAGATGGTCGAACGCTCGGCCACCATGCGGCCGCCGCCCGTCATGAAGGCCGTCAGGCTGTGATCGCCTTCGGTGAGGACCTCCACTTCGCCGTCGACCGTCGCCACGCGGCAGATCTGATACGTCCCTTCGATCGGAGCGATGAACCACACGCGGTCATTGCCCTCCCAGACGACGTTCTGGGCGTTGTAGTCGAAATCCTCCGTCAGGTCGCGCATCTCGGCCGTCGCGCAGTCGTAGAGGAACAGACGCGCCTTGTCCGATTCGTTGCCGGCACGGCGCTGTGAGAGGAAGGCGATCTTCTGATCGTCGGGCGACCAGACGGGGTATTTGTCGTAGCCGACCATCTCGGCCGCGTTGACCGTGATCTCCCCTTCGGCGGCCTTTTGGCCGGTGAGCGGTTTGCAGATGTTCTGCGTCTGTCCTGTGGTGAGGTCGTAGACGAAGATGTCCGAATCGGTCGAGACGGCGTAGGCCGTACCCGTAAGGGGCTTGCAGGTGTAGGCCAGCATCGTGCCGGCGTTGTTCCAGGCGATTTCGGCCATGTCGAAGTAGGGGGCCAGCGGAACATCCCAGGCGGCATCGGCCCCGAGGATGTCCACCCCGGCCTTCAGTCCGTCGGGCCCGAAGTCGCCGACAAACAGGTGCATGTATTCACCTTCGTCCCAATAGTCCCAGTGGCGGGCCATCAGATCGTCGTAGATCCGGGCCTTTGATTTCGGCATCTCCTTGTGAATGTCGGCCGAACGGCGGTTGGCGGCCTGCACGCGCCGGACGTACCACGCCTTGTCGCCGCGGGGCGAGATGCCGAAGCCCTCGATGCCGCCCTCCAGATCCGAGAGCTGGCGCACGTTGCCGCCCGTGGGCGACATCTCCCACACCTGCATCGAACCGCTGCGGTCCGAGAGGAAGTAGATCTTCTGCCCGTCGGCGCTCCAGCGCGGCGAGAGACTGTTCGACGTGTAGTCGGTCAGGCGCGTGGCGGCCTTCGAGGCGAGATCCTCGACCCAGAGGGTCGTTACACCGCGGTTCTCGGCCACATTGTAGTCGGTCTGCTGATAGAGGAGCGTGGCTCCGTCGGGCGAGAGCGCGGCACCGCCCGCGCGACTCATCTTCCACATCACCTCGGGGGTGAACCGCCCGGCGGCGATCTCCTCCGGAGTCAGCGCATTGTCGATCTTCAGGGCTTCGGGACGCTGCCGGTCGCAGGCTCCCAGCCCCATCGTTGCAAGAACCATCATCAGAATGATTTTTTTCATTTTTGTGGAGGTTTTCCTATTTATTCGTATTTTTGGAGTTCGAAAAATCGTTCCCGACATGAATCGTATCGTCTATTTTGCCGACCGCGGGGTCTGTTTTGCCGCGTCGGCTCCCGGCGAGGGGTGGTATCCGGTTTCGGCGGAGTCCGACGGCGGAATATCACGCGCCAAGATACTGAATTTTCTCGAATCGCACAACTTCGTTGCGGTGGTTTCGGAGAATCCCGAGGCGACTTTTGCCGCCTTTGCCGCGCAGTTTGCGTGGGTCGAGGCGGCCGGCGGGGTGGTGGTCGATAACCGGGGACGGTGGTTGCTGATCCATCGCAACGGCCGTTGGGACCTTCCGAAGGGACATCTCGAGGCGGGCGAAAGCATCGAGCAGTGCGCCGCCCGCGAGGTGGAGGAGGAGACGGGTGTGGCGTGTGAGACGGTGCGTCCGCTGTGCGCGACGCTGCATGCCTACTGGTTTCCGAAGACCGCACGCTGGGAGTTGAAACAGACCCACTGGTTCGAGCTCCGCGCGACGGCCCCTGCAACGCTGCAGCCGCAGACCGAGGAGGGAATCGAACGTGTTGTGTGGTGCACCCCCTCCGAAGCGGGCGAACACCTTCGCGGAGCCTTCCCGACCGTTCGCCGCGTGGCCGGGGCGATGTCCGCCAGCTCCCGGAACGACCGCTGATCCGGAAAGGGAGGAGCGAAAAACTACTCCGACGGATTCCCCGGGAAGGATTCCGAACCAAGCCGCTGCCGGACCTGCTCCTTGTATTTTCTGGAGATTTCGATCTGACGCTCGCCGATCCGGATACGGTTCGGACGGTAGGCGTCGATATGTTCCGTGTTGATGATGTAGGAACGGTGCACGCGCAGAAACCGGTTGTCGAGCAGCGCCTCCCATTGTGAAATGCGGGTTTTCGTGCGATAGGACTCTCCGGAAACGGTGTGGATGCGGACTTCGTCGTCGTTGGATTCGACGTAGAGGATCGTTGTGGGGTCGAGAGTGATCTTCCGGCGGTCGGAGACGAAGCGCAGCGGGGTGTCGCCGGTGCCGTGTCTTCCGGCATATCTTTCCAGGGCCCTTTCCGAAATGATGAAGGCGCCGAGCAGCAGCAGAATGAAAAACGGATTGAAGACGAGCCGGGGCAGGGTGTCGGGCGGCGTGTCGAAAGCTACGCGATGGCCCAATACCAGGGCGAGTATCTCGATGGCCACGACGGCGGTAAACAGACAGGCGGCATGAAGAATTCCCCTTGTCCGCGGTTCGAACGAGAGCTGCGGAATGAAGTATCGCAGGGCCAGCAGCCCCGGCAGGAAGAGGACGGTCAGCAGAACGGCCTGGTCGAGTTCGTAGCCCATCGCTCCGAAGAGCAGCGCGATCAGCACGGTCGAGACGACCCACCAGAGAAAGGAAAGATTCTGTTTCATTGCAGGGCGAATTCCTTGCCGGCAAAGATAGGTGAATTTTTGCGTGTGGTCAACGTCCGCAGCCGGAGAATCGGCCCCAGATCCCCGGTCAGGGGGTTTCTACCGGATGACAGCGGGTTTCGACGGCCCGGATTTTCGTCCCGGATGTGACGCTTCCGCTATCTTTGCAGGGAGGGAATTTTCCCCGCATGACATTCAAAAACAGATCGCTTATGTTTCAACTTTTCATGGAGGGCGGATTGTGGGGCATGACCCTGCTGACCCTCGAACTGATCGGGTTGCTGCTTGCCGCCTGGAAGGCCCCTGCCTGGGTGAAGGAGATCGGGCTGCTGGCCATGATCACCGGGGTGGTCTATACGCTGCTCGGGCTTTCGCAGGCTTTGGGCTATGTGAAGATGGCCGGTGACGTTTCGGCCTCGCTGTTGGCCGGAGGTCTTCGTGTGGCCTGCATTCCGATTATTTACGGGCTGCTGGTCTATGCGCTCTCGCTCGTGATCCGCATGGTTCAGAAACCCCGGATCTGATCCCTTTCCCGATGGCTTGGCCCAACTGTACGAACGGCTTCCGAAATGTTTCGGAAGCCGTTCGTGATTCCTGATGAAGCGGGTGATGTCGAGGGGGCTGTTTTCACACGGGCCCTCCGCGCTTGTCAATATTGCGGGGCCTGGTTCATCGCCGTGGCAATGCCCTCGGCGATCTGGTCGATGGCCCCCTGGAGTTTCGACCCGAGCATCATCTTCATCATCATGTTGAGTTCGATGTGCAGCACGAGCCGCATGCGGGTGTCCGTCTCCGAGACTTTGTGCAACTGGATCCAGAAGGCGAAATCCATCGGTACTCCCCCTTCGTCGCCGACGATCTTGACCTGTTTGGGGGCGATGCGCTCCTCCATGCGCAGCTTTACGGTGAAGCCCTTGGCCTTGAACGAGCAGCGGTCTTCGGTGGCCTGCCACTCCTCGACGCGGCCGGCCAGGGCGGGTGTGAGGTTGTCGAAGCGGCTGATCAGGGTGTAGATCTGTTCTGCGGGACGCAGAATCTGATGTTGTTTGGAGATGTATTCCTGCATTTTCATGGGTGTTTTGACGGGATATAGGTGTGTTTGACGCCTGAACACGGTCCTTCGGCCGCCTCTTGCGGGCGTGGATGTTGCCTCTTGCGGATGGGGCGGGTGTTTTTACGGCGGCCGCCGCTCAATCGATCTCGAAGGTGCGGGCCGTGTCGCTGTCGACGGTGATACGTACCGTCATGACGTTGTCGGGCAGCAGCTGCTCGATCTTCTCGGGCCACTCCACCAGACACAGATCCCCCGAATAGAAATACTCCTCGTATCCGAAGTCGAAGGCTTCGCGCACATCCTCGATGCGATAGAAGTCGAAGTGGAAGATGCGGCGGTTGCCCTTGCCCTTGTACTGGTTGACGATGGCGAACGTGGGGCTTGTCACGGTATCCGTGGCGCCCAGTTGTGCGGCGATTTCGCGGATGAGCGTCGTCTTTCCGGCGCCCATCTCACCGCGGAAGGCCACCACCGTGCGGCGGCCCAGCGACTCGATGACGGCCCTTGCGACCTGCGGCAGCTCCTCCTGCGAAGTGATATGGATGGTTCTCATGGTTGTGTTATTGTTTCGGCTTCAGAACGATGTACGGAACGATCATCTCCTCCATGGAGATGCCGCCGTGCTGGAACGTGTTGCGATAGTATCGGATGTGACGGTTTGCGTCGTTGTTGTAGACCAGGAAGTCCGAGTTGTAGGCGAAGATGTAGCTCGACGTGAGGTTGCTCGACGGCAACTGGATATCCTCGGGACGCAATACCTCGTACACCTCGCGCGAGTTGTAGGCCAGGTTGCGCCCCGTCTTGTAGCGGAGGTTCGACGACGTCTCGCGGTCGCCGGTCACTTTTACGGGGTTGTCCACGCGGATCGTACCGTGGTCCGAGGTGATCACGACCGTATGTCCGCGTTCGGAGAGCAGCCGCAGAATGGTGTAGAGATCCGAATGCTCGAACCATGAGCGGGTCAGCGAACGGAAGGCCGCCTCGTCTTCGGTCAACTCGCGGATGATGTCCGTCTCGGTACGGGCGTGGGAGAGGATGTCGAGGAAATTGTAGACGATCACCGAAAAGTCGGCGTCATAGACCTTCTGGATATTGTCCACAAGCTTGCGCCCCTGTTCGGGCCGGACGAGTTTGTCGAAGGAGAATTTCCACGACTTGCCGTTCTGGCTCATCAAGCGTCGGAGGAACTCCTCCTCGTATTGGTTCTTGCCGCCCTCCTCGTTGTCGTTGAGCCATTTGTTGGGCATCAGCTTGTCGATGGCCAGCGGCATGAGGCCCGCGAAGATCGCATTGCGGGCGTATTGCGTGGCGGTGGGCAGAATGGCGCAGTAGAAGTCGTCCTGCACCACGTCGTAATACCCTCTGAGCATCGAGGAGATGCTTCTCCATTGGTCGTAACGGAAGTTGTCGATCAACAGCAGCGTCGTCTTCGGGTTCTCGTCCACGACGGGGAAGATCTTCGTGCGCATGAGCGTGTGCGACATCACCGGGGTGTCGTCCGCCCGGCGGTTGATCCAGTTGTAGTAGTTGCGGCGCACGAACTTGCAGAACTCCTGATTGGCTTCGGTCTTCTGGTAGGTCAGCACCTCCTTGATGCTTTCGTCGGTGGACTCGCCCAGTTCGATCTCCCAGGCCGTGAGTTTGCGGTAGAGCGAGCACCAGTCCGTGAAGGTGTCGGCCATCTGCAGTGAGGCGGAGATACGACCGAATTCCGAACGGTAGTCGGCCGTGGTCTGTTCGGTGACGAGCTGTTGCTGGTGGACGTTCTTCTTGATCGAGAGCAGCGCCTGGTTCGGGTTGACGGGCTTGATCAGATAGTCCGCGATTTTCGAACCGATGGCCTTGTCCATGATGTTCTCCTCCTCGCTTTTCGTGACCATGATGACCGGTGTCGTGGGGCGTACCTCCTTGATCTTGGGGAGGGTCTCAAGGCCGGTCATGCCGGGCATCATCTCGTCGAGGATGATCAGATCGTAGGCGCCTTCCGCGGCCATGTCGATGGCGTCGTACCCGTTGTTGCAGGTATCCACCTCGTAACCTTTCTGTTTGAGAAACAGTACGTGGGGTTTGAGCAGTTCGACTTCGTCGTCGACCCAGAGTATTTTGACCATGCCAGTGTCGGTTTTGGGATTACAAAATTAGTGATTTTACCATCAAACGCAAAAATCCTGCGTTTTATTGGGTCACCGGGAGATTCCGGCCAATTTCGGAGCGTTCGGGTGGAATTCGACGGAATTCTCCGGTGCGGGATGATTGTTTGCGGAAGTTCGCGACAATGGCCCCGGGACCGGATCACGGCGTTATCCGCGCGATGCCCGGGACGGTCCTCGGGAGCCCCCGTGATCGGAGGCTTCTTCGGCACGATGACGCGGTTTTTCTTCATTTCGGGGCATTTGTCCGATATGTTGCTGGGAGTCATCGATTTGTCGCATCTCGGGCAGTATATTTTCCCGCCGTGCTGCACGGGAGTTTCGCATCTCGACGGGTTTGGCCCGGGATTTGCTTTCTTCGGGTTATCGTGCTGGCTTCGTGAGCCGTACGGAGATAGAGAAAAAATTGAAAAAAAATGTCCGTTTGTTGGCGGAAATTCAAATAAAGCGTATATTTGCACTCCGAATCGTTCGGACGAACTTAATTTTTAATACAATAACAGATATGACAAAGGCTGATATCGTAAGCGAAATCGCTAAGAGCACCGGCGTGGAGAAAGTGCAGGTGCAGGCTATCGTCGAGGCTTTCATGGAGAGCATCAAGACGTCGCTCACCCAGAAGAATAACGTGT